>JAJYFW010000135.1 GCA_021785335.1 Pseudomonadota bacterium | reverse complement strand
AGAAAGGCGGTGGCGAAAAGCAGGAACGGGCCGAGGAAGAGGATATCCGCGGCCCGTTCCCGCCAATGCATCAAGGTCAGGCCTTGACGATCTTGGACCACTCGGCGGAGATCACGTTCTTCGCCTTGTCCTGCTGCGCGGCGGTCGGGAAGGCGGCCGAGGCATAGGGCGCGGACGGCGGCAGGGTCTTGGCGAGTGCCGGCGGGATCGCGTTGCGCTTGGCGAGATCGGCGAAACGCGCCGGATGCGCGAAGCCCTTGAGGAACAGAAGCTGGCCCTCATCGGAATAGAGGAATTCCATCCACAGCTTCGCCGAGGCGAGGTTCGGCGCGTATTTGCTGATTGCCTGGCAGTAGTACGCGCCAAGCGGCTGCGAGCCCGCCGGCACGACGGTGTCGATCTGCACCTTGCCTTCGGACTTCTTCGCCTGCGCGAGGTTGAGATAGTCCCAGTTCAGCACGATCGGCGTCGTGCCGGACTGCAGCGAGGCCGGCGTCGCGGAGGCCGGGTTGAAGTTCCCCGCCTTCGCCAGCTTGCCGAAATAGTCGATGCCGGGCGCGATGTTGTCGAGCGAGCCGCCATTGCCCAGCGCCGCGGCATAGACCGCGGAGAACGCCGCCGCGGCGCCGAGCGGCGAGCCGTTCAGGGCGACCATGCCCTTGTATTCCGGCTTCAGCAGGTCGGCCCACGTCTTGGGCGGGTTCTTCACCACCGAGCGGTTCACGCCCAGCGTGATGATGCCGAAATAATCCCCGTACCACAGGCCGCCCGCGTCCTTCATGTTCGCCGGGATGGTGGCCCAGGTCGCCACCTTGTAGGGCTGCCACAAGCCTTCCTTGACGCCGGTGAGCGCGAAGGCCGGGCCCACGTCCACGGTGTCCGGGCCGCGCGTCTGGCCCTTCAGCGAGCGGATCGCCTGCAGCTCCTGCGCCGAGCTGTCGTCCGGCGCCGCGCTGTTGACGTGGATGCCGTACTTCTTCTCGAAGGTGCTGATGATCTCGCCGTAATTGGCCCAGTCCGGCGGCAGCGCGATGACGTTGAGCTTGCCGTCCTTCTTGGCGGCCGCGAGCAGGGCGGCGGTCTGCGCGCTGGCGATGGCGGGCAGCGCGAGCGAGGCGGTGCCGGCGGCGAGCGCGGCGCGGCGGGTAATCCGGGTCATGCATGTCTCCCTGTTTGAGCGGCGCGGTTCTAGCGGCAGGCCGAGGCCCTGTCTGTTACCACCCGATGACATGTCACGCTGTCACAATCCGCGCCTCAGGCCAAGGTCAAAGCCCCGCCTCCGCGGCGAGCGCCTCCGCCTCCGCCAGCAGCGCCTCCTCGTCCTCCCCGCTCATCACCTGCTCGCGCCCGACCTCGAGCAGCACGGGGATGGCGAGCGGCGAAACCCGTGACAACGCCCGGTGCCGCACCCGCCGGCCCACCCGTGCCAGCATCCCCGCGATCCGCCCGATATCCGTGAGGCCGGCCGCCGCGTCCGCCCAGGTCGCGCGCAGCAGCACATGGTCCGGCTGGTGCTTGCGCAGCACGTCGTAGACGAGGTCGCTGGAGACGGTGACCTGCCGCCGGTTCTTCTCCGCCCCCGGATGGTGGCGCTCGATCAGTCCCGCGATCACCGCGACATTGCGGAACGTGCGGCGCAGCATGGAGCTCTCGGCCATCCATGCCTCGAGGTCGTCGCCGAGCAGATCCTTCTCGAACAGTTTCGCGACGGAGATGGGCTGGCGCACCGACCAGGTCGCAAGCACGTAGTCGGTTGCGACGAAGCCGAGCGGCTGGAACCCCGCCCGCTCCATCCGCCGCGTGATGATCATGCCGAGTGTCTGGTGCGCCTGCCGCCCCTCGAAGCAATACGCCACCATGTAGTGCCGCCCGCCGCGCGGGAATGTCTCCACCAGCAGGTCGTCGGGGCCAGGCAGGGAGGAGTGGCGCTTCTGCGCCGCGAGCCATTCGCGCACCGGCTCGGGGAAGGCATGCCAGGTCGCGGGGTTGTGCAGCATCCCCCGGACCCGGTCGGCGAGGTTGGTCGTCATCGGCATTCGCCCGCCCTCGTAGGTCGGCACGCGCGGTTCTCCGGCGCCGCCCTCGGCCACCTCCACCGTCGTCTCACGGATGTGCAGGAACCGCAGCAGCCGTCCCGCGAACATGAACGTGTCGCCCGGCACCAGCGTGGTCGCGAAATATTCCTCGATCTCGCCGAGCGGCGCGCCGCGCCCGTGAAGGCGCACCTTGAGCATCGGCGCCTCGACGATGGTACCGATGTTCATCCGGTGCTGACGCGCGATGCGCTCGGTGCGTATGTGCATCCGCCCCTCCGCGTCGCGGAACAGTTTTCGGTAGCGCTCATAGGCGCGCAGCGCGTAGCCGCCGTCCTCGACGAAGCCGAGCACCGCGTCGAAATCCTCGCGCGGGAGCGCCGCGTAGGGTGCGGCCGCCGTCACCTCGGCGAAAAGGTCATCGGGCATGAAGGGCGCGGCGCAGGCACAACCCAGGACATGCTGCGCCAGCACGTCGAGCCCGCCGGGCCGCGGCGGATCACCATCGAGCTCGCCGGCCGCGACACCCGCGATCGCCGCCTCGCATTCCAGCACCTCGAACCGGTTCGCCGGCACCAGCACCGCGCGGCTCGGCTCGTCCATGCGGTGGTTGGAGCGGCCGACGCGCTGCAGCAGCCGCGAGACGCCCTTCGGCGCGCCCACCTGCAGCACCTGGTCCACGTCGCCCCAGTCGATCCCGAGGTCGAGCGAGGAGGTCGCGACGACAGCGCGCAGCGTGCCGGCTGCCATCGCCGCCTCCACGCGCTCGCGCGCCTCGCGTTCCAGGCTGCCGTGGTGGATCGCGATCGGCAGCGTCTCCTCGTTGATCCGCCACAGCGCGTGGAACAGCAGTTCCGCCTGCGCGCGCGTGTTGACGAAGACGATGGTGAGCCTGGCCGCGCGGATGCGCTCCATGATCACCGGCGCTGCCGCGAGCCCCATGTGCCCGGACCACGGCAGGCGCCCCGCGGGCAGCATCATGGTGACGTGCGGCGGCGCGCCTGGCGGCGCCTCGACGATCCGCGCCTCCGGCCCGACATAGCGCGCGATCGGCGGCCGGTGCGCGACGGTGGCGGAAAGCCCGATGCGCCGCCCACCCACCCGGGTCAGCGCCAGCGCCAGCTGGTCGCCGCGCTTGGTGCCCGCGAGGGCGTGCACCTCGTCGATCACCACCGTCTCGACCCGCGCGAGCGTCTCCGTCCATTCCGGCAGCGAGACCAGCAAAGCGAGGCTTTCCGGCGTGGTCAGCAGGCAATGCGGCGGCGCCTCGCGCTGGCGGCGGCGGCGTTCCTGCGTCGTGTCACCGGTGCGCGTTTCCACCGTGATCGGGAGCGCCATCTCCTCGATCGGCCGCATCAGGTTGCGGGCGATATCGGCCGCCAGCGCCTTCAGCGGCGAGACGTAGAGCGTGTGCAGCCGCGGCCGCGGGTCCGCCGCGAGTGCCACGAGGCTCGCAAGAAACCCAGCCAGCGTCTTGCCGGCCCCGGTCGGTGCAAGCAGCAGCACGTCGCCCGTGCTTTCCAGCACCGCGCGCTGGTGCGCCCGCAGCGTCCAGCCCCGGGCGGCGAACCAGCGCGCGAAAGGTTCCGGCAACATGTCCCCACTCTGGCGTTGCGGCATGGCCGACGCCAAATTCCGATGATGGCGCATCCGTCCACCTGGCTTACCACCCGCCCGGCGGGGCTTTATTGCGAGCCTGGCGGCTTCTATCTCGACCCGCACGGCGCGGTCGCGAAGGCGGTGGTTACGCATGGCCACAGCGACCATGCCCGACCCGGCCACGGCGCGGTGCTGGCCACGGCGGAGACACTTGCCGTCATGCATGCCCGCAACGCTGCGCCCTCCAGCGAGCGTGCCATCCGCTATGGCGAGACGCTGATGGTCAACGGCGTGGCGATCACCCTGCAACCGGCCGGCCACGTGCTCGGCTCGGCGCAGATCGTGCTGGAGCACGCGGGCTCCCGCGCCGTCGTCTCCGGCGACTACAAGCGCGGCGCCGACCCGACCTGCGCGGGCTTCATCCCCGTCCCGTGCGACGTCTTCATCACGGAGGCGACCTTCGCGCTGCCCGTCTTCCGCCACCCGCCGGCGGCAGCAGAGATCGCGCGCCTGCTCGCCTCCGTCGCCCTGTTTCCGGAGCGGGCCCATGTGGTCGGCTGCTACGCGCTGGGCAAGGCGCAGCGCCTCATCGCGCTGATGCGCCAGGCAGGCTGGGACCGGCCGATCTACCTGCACGGCGCGTTGCAGACCCTCTGCGACCTCTACGTGGAACTCGGCGTCGAACTTGGCGAACTTCGCCTTGCCGGCGCCGGAAGCGGCCTTGCCGGCGAGATCGTCCTCGCACCTCCCTCCGCCATCGCCGACCGCTGGGCACGGCGCCTCGGCGATCCCGTGATCTGCGCCGCCAGCGGCTGGATGCGCGTGCGTCAGCGCGCGAAGCAGGGTGGCGTCGAGCTGCCGCTCGTTATCTCCGACCACGCCGACTGGCCGGAGCTTCTGTCCACAGCCGACGACGTCGCGGCCCCGGAAATCTGGGTGACGCACGGGCGTGAGGACGCGCTGATCCACGCGCTGGGTCAGCGCGGCATCAGGGGCCGCGCGCTGCGCCTCATCGGCCGCGAAGAGGAAGAATGATCGCCTTCGCCGACCTGCTGGAACGCCTGCTCTTTTCGCCTGGACGCAACGCCAAGCTCGCGCTCCTGCGTCGCCATTTCGAAGTCGTTCCGGACCCCGATCGCGGCCTGGCGCTCGCCGCCATCGCCGGGGCGCTCGATTTCCCGGCCGCCAAGCCCGCGCTCATTCGCGAACTCGCCGTCCGCCGCACCGATCCCGAGCTCTTCGCCATGTCCTACGACTATGTCGGCGATCTCGCGGAGACCGTCGCGCTGATGTGGCCGACGGAGGGCGGCGGGGCCGCACCGAGCCTCTCGGAGGTCGTGACCAGGCTGCGCGACACGCCGAAGGCCGATCTCCCGGGGCTCGTCGAGGGCTGGCTGGATGCCTGCACGCCATCGGTGCGTCTTGCGCTGCTGAAACTCATCACCGGCGGCCTGCGCGTCGGCGCCACCGCCCGCCTGGCGAAGCTGGCACTCGCCGGGATGTCGCAGGGCCGCGTGACGGATGCCGAGATCGAGGAGATCTGGCACGCCCTCGCACCGCCCTACGAGCCGCTCTTCGCCTGGCTCGAAGGGAAGGGGCCCCGCCCCGATGAGGCTGGGCGTCCCGTCTTCCGCCCGCCGATGCTCGCCAACCCGCTCGGGGAATCCGATATCGCCGGGTTCGACGCCGCGGCTTACGTTGCGGAATGGAAATGGGACGGCATCCGCGTCCAGCTCCTGGGCGGGCCGGAGCCGCGCCTCTTTTCACGCGCCGGCGAGGATATTTCGGCCGGCTTCCCGGACATCGTGGCCAACCTCGCCCATCGCGCGGTGCTCGACGGCGAACTCCTCGTCATGCGCGAGGGCGCCGTCCTGCCCTTCGCTGACCTGCAGCAGCGCCTCAACCGCAAGGCGCCGACGCGGGCGATGACGGAGCGCTTCCCCGCGCATGTCCGCCTCTACGACATGCTGTTCGAGGAGGGCGAGGATCTTCGCGCACTGCCTTTCGCCGCGCGCCGTGCCCGCCTCGAGGCCTGGTTCGCCCGCGTGGCGCCCGGTGGTGCCGACCTCTCGCCGATCATCGGCTTCACCACTCTCGACCAGTTGAGGGAAATGCGCGCCGGGGCCCGCGAGGCCGGCAGCGAGGGGCTGATGCTCAAGCGCGCGGACTCGCCCTATATCGCCGGTCGCCCGCGCGGGCTGTGGTGGAAATGGAAGCGCGAGCCGCTCAGCATCGACGCGGTCGTGATGTACGCTCAGCGCGGCCACGGCCGCCGTTCATCCTTCTACAGCGACTTTACTTTCGGCGTCTGGGACGGCGAGGCGCTGGTGCCCGTCGGCAAGGCCTATTCGGGGATCA
>JAJYFW010000134.1 GCA_021785335.1 Pseudomonadota bacterium | reverse complement strand
ACGTTCTCGGTGGCGGGGATGCGGCGGCGCTCGCGCACGCGCCGGTGCTGGAAGGGTTCCGCGCCCGCGGCATCGAGGTGCTGCTCGGCTCCGACCCGATCGACGCGTTCTGGCCGGAACGGTTCGACCGCTTCGACGGACGGAAGATCCGCCGCGCCGGCGCCGCGCAGGAGGAGCTGGCGAAGCTGCCCCTGCTCGCCGAGGCGGAAGGGATGGAAGCCGATGTCGGCGCGCTGCTGCGGGCGATGAAGTCGGCGCTCGCCGGGGCGGTTGCGGACGTGCGCGCGACCTCGCTGCTTGCCGAGAGCGCGGTGATGCTGGTCGCGGCCGGCGGCGTGGACCTGCAGGTGCAGCGCATGCTGCGGCGCGCCGGGCGGACGGGGCCGGAGATGCCGCCGGTGCTGGAGATCAACCCGCGCCACAGGCTTATCGCGGCGCTCGCGGCGCGCGCCGAGGCGGGCGAGGACGTCGGCCCCGAGGCCTCGCTGCTGCTCGATCTCGCGCGCATCGGCGACGGCGACTCGCCGCGCGACCCGGCCGGCTTCGCGCGCGCAGTGGAGAACGCGCTCGCTAGGTAGCGGCCCTTCCCGCCGCGCCGTTTCCGTGGAAACTCCGGCGCAGCAAGGGGGTTCGCGATGATCGAACAGACACTGCCGCTGACCGGTGCGGCGAGCGGCGCGCGCGTGGTGCATGCGGCGCGGCCGGACGGGCTCGCGGCGATGCTCGCGAAGCTGCCGCGAGCGCAGGCGGCATTCGCCGCCGCGTCCGGCTTCGCGGCCAAGGCCGAGGAACTGCTGCTGCTACCGGGCGAGGGCGGGGTCGATGCGCTGTTCGGGCTCGGGACCGCGCGAGGGCCGTTCGTTTGGGGCGCGCTGGCGACCAGACTGCCCGCGGGGACATGGCGGCTCGGCGAGGGGGTGGGGGATGCGGCGGAGGCGGCGCTCGGCTTCTGCCTCGGCGCCTACCGCTACGGCGCGTTCAAGCCCGCGAAGCCCGGCCCGGTGCTGCTGCGCCCCACCGGTACCGAAGCCGCCGAGCGGGAAGCGCAGGCGACGTGGATGGTGCGCGACCTGGTCAACACGCCGGCGAACCTGCTGGGCCCCACGGAGCTGGCCGAGGCTGCCGCCGCGCTGGCCCGCTCCTTCGGCACCGATGCCACGCTGATCACGGGTGAGGCGCTGGCGCGCGACTACCCGACCGTTCATGCCGTCGGGTACGGCTCCGAGCGCGCCCCGGTGGTGGCGAAGTTCGCCTGGTCCGGCGCCGGTCCGGAGGCGCCGCTGGTCTCGCTCTGCGGCAAGGGGGTGGTGTTCGACACCGGCGGCTACGACCTGAAGCCCTCCTCGGCGATGCTGCGGATGAAGAAGGACATGGGCGGGGCCGCGACCATGCTGGGCCTCGCGCGGCTGATCATGGCGGCCGCGCTGCCGGTGCGCCTCGAAGTGGCGATCGGCTGCGTCGAGAACGCCGTCTCCGGCCGGGCCATGCGCCCGCTCGACGTGGTGCGCACCCGCCGCGGTCTCGCGGTCGAGATCGGCAACACGGATGCCGAGGGGCGGCTGGTGCTGTGCGACCTGCTGGCCGAGGCCTCGGACCGCAAGCCGGCGCTGCTGATGAACGCCGCGACCCTAACCGGTGCGGCGCGCGTGGCGCTGGGGCCCGACCTGCCCGCGCTGTTCTGCAACGACGAGGCTTGGGCCCGTTCCCTGCTCGACGCCGGCGCGCGCGTCGACGATCCGCTGTGGCGGCTGCCGCTGTGGGACGGCTATGATTCCTGGCTCGACTCGCCGGTCGCCGACCTCAACAACGTCTCCAGCAAGCCGATGGCCGGCGCCATCATTGCGGCCCTGTTCATGCGCCGCTTCCTCGCGCCCGGCGTGCCCTGGGCGCATGTCGATCTCTACGCATGGAACGACTCGGCGCGGGCCGGGCGGCCGGAGGGCGGGGAGGCGATGGCCATGCGGGCTGCCTGCGCGGCGATCGCGGAGCGTTTCGGCGCCGGCTCGCGGGCCTGACAGGGGGCCGCGCCGGGAAGCCGACCATCCGCGTTTTTCCAGTCGCTTGCTGCAACGGATTGAAGTGTCGAGGCGGCTCCAACCGGGCATGAGGCCGGACCGGCCGCGCAATTGTTACGTAAAACTGGCGCGGACGTAATGAGGCCGACATCGGCAGACAAGAGGCGCGCGCGTAGGCCGGGCGGCGTGGGCGCCTGGTGCGGCGCATACGGAAAGGGAATCGACCATGGCCATGGCAATGACTGGCGAGCAGTTGGTTGGAATTCTGCGCGAGACCATCGGTGCTCTCGTCAAGCGCGACGGTGACGACCTGTCGGCGCGGCAGCTGGCGGTTTTCCTTAACTGCTACCTCAAGGAAGGCGCGCATACGGTGCGCGGCCTTTCGACCGATCTCGACATCTCCAAGCCGGCGGTGACGCGCGCGCTGGACCGGCTGTGCGAGCTCGATCTGGCCCGCCGCAAGACGGATCCCGCCGACCGCCGCAGCGTGCTGGTGCAGCGGACCACCCGCGGCGCCTCCTACCTGCGCGAGCTGCGCAACGTCATGACCGCGGCGGCTTCTCCGCGCCACGCCGCCCGCTGAACGACCCACCGCCCTGCCGGGCCGTGGCTGGCGCAACCGCGCCTACCCACCGGACCAACCCGGCAGGCCGGCGATGCGGTCGTCGAGGCGTTGCTGCGCGCCGATCAGCCGCTCCAGCGTCAACTGGCTGCGCTGGGCGTCGCTGTTGCTGCGCCAGGGCGTGGCCGGCTTCAGGGCGAAGGCGACAATGACACTCGGCGTTCCGCCGCCGAAGAGATTGGCCCGCGCGAGCGTGATGCGGGTGCGCAACCCGGAGCCGACTAGGCGGTTGTCCACCCAGAGCGCGCCGGTGGCCAGGGTCTGCGCGTGGTCGTGCGCCACCACCGTCCATCGTCGCGGGTGCGCATCCTTGAAGCGGAGGGGAATGAAGCGCGCCTCGCCGCCGCCGACACCCGTACCGCTCAGCGCGGTATAAGTGCGGACGACTTTGGCGGGTGGCGCGCCGGCGGGTAGCGCGCGCACCGTCACGCTTACGTCCTGGCCGTCGCAGACCAGGTTCTGCACGGCGAGGCCCGGCTTGGTCGTGCCGCCGGCGGCGGCGCAACCGGTGGGCAGGCGCAGGTGAAGGGCGACCATCGGAGGCCTGCCGCCGCCGCGCCAGTCGAGCAGCCGTGAGGCGAGCGGCGCGACCAGGATTGCCGCGAGGGCCGCGCCGCAGGCTATCAGGCCTGTCCGCGGGCCGGGCTCGCCCTCTGCCGGCGGCGGCATGGTGCGCGGGCGAGGTGAGAGGTCGTCGCGGAACGGCAGCCCGATCATGATCTCGATGAGGATCACGATGGAGAAGAAGATCCAGCCATAGAGCACGTGGTCGGTCGCCGCCGCCTTGGCGCTGCCGAGATAGTACCCGAGGACCACGATGCCGAGCGCGCGGAAGCCGTTGGCGACGACCGGCACCACCAGCGACATCAGCATGAAGAGCGCGCGCTTGAGGTTGCTGCGGTACATCAAGAGCCCGTAGAGCGCGCCGAACGCGAGCGAAGCGATGAGGAAGCGCAGCCCCGCGCAGGCCTGCGCGACGTAGAAGGCGCCCTGGGGAATGCGGATCACGAACGAGTTGATGTCGTTCGGGATGCCGATGATGTCGAGGCCGATGCCGGTGAAGCTGGTGGTGAAGTTCTGCAGCGGGCCGGTCACGAAGCCGCCGAACGGCACTAGGAAAATCAGGTAGCCGATCGGCGCCAGCAGCGCGCGGAACAGCGCCGGCCCGAGTGTGGCCAGGAAGAGCGCCCACACGAAGCCGATCAGCGCGAGCTGGCGTCCCTCCATGATGCCGAGGCGCTCGGCCAGCAGCCAGGCGGCGCCGGGGATCAGGGCAAGCAGCGCGGCCCAGGGGGCCGGCCGTGCCCGCAGGGCGAAGACGCGGTCGCGGCGGTCCCAGGCGAGCCAGGCCACGATCGGTAGGACGAAGTAACAATGGCTGTAGGCGGTGGACGAATACCAGACGCCGACCGCGGCGGCGATCTCGGCGTGGAACAGAACCGCGAGGACCACGAGCCCGACGGCGATCGCCGGCAGCGCCGGGGCGAGGACGTAGCGGATGCGCGCGAGATCGGTGCTGCGGGTTCGCACGAGGGCCATGCGTCATGTGGTGCCATGTCGCCGGCCGGCGCGCCAGCGCCAAGCGATGAGGCGAGCGCCCAGGCCGCGGGGCTTGCTGCGCCGGGTCCGGAGGGCTAACGACGAGCGACACTGCCAGGGCAAGACCGCGCCGTGCCAAGGAATTCCTCGGATTTTTGCGTGCCCACGTAGGAGGTGGGAGGATCGTGATCCGCACCGACTGCCGCCATTTCCGCGCAGCGAAACCCTGCACGTTCAACAAAATTGACGGCTCCGAGTGCCCGGATTGCCGCCACGTGTCGCCGTTCGGCGAGCGCGTTCTGATCATCAAGCTCGATGCGATCGGCGACGTGCTGCGGTCCGCCTGCCTGCTGCCGGCGATCGCGGCGCGCCACGACCGACCCTACGTCGCCTGGCTGACGCGCCCTGAATCGGCGGAGCTTGTCGGCATGATGCGCGGTGTGGACGAGACGCTGGTGCTGGCGTCCGACACGCTGGCACGAATCGCCGCGGGGGGCTGGGCGCGCATTTACTCACTGTCCAACGACCTGCAGAGCGCCTCGCTCGCGACGCTCGCCGCCGGGGAAGCGGAGGTCGTCGGCTTTTCCCTACGCGGCGGAACGATCTCACCCAGCAACGATGCCGCCCGCGCCTGGCTGGAGCTCGCCGCCTTCGACCGACTAAAGAAACTGAACCGCGCGACCTATCAGGCGCGGATGCTGGCGATCCTGGGAGCCGGGGCCGAGGCGGTGCCACCACCTGCGCTCGACGTTGCGCTATCAGTACGACAGGAAGCGGCCGCGCGGGTCGCTTCCCTCTTTCCCGGTAGCCGCCGGCGCCGTTTGGGAATCAACGCCGGGTCGGGCGCACGCTGGCCCAAAAAGATGCTCGACGACGAGGGGATCGCGCGCGTCATCGAGGCAGTACTGGCGCAGGCGGATGTCGATATCCTACTGCTGGGTGCCGACGCCGAGAGGGCGAAGACGGAGGCTGTGCTGGCGCGCTTCGCGGGTGAGCCGCGTGTCGCCGCGGCGTTGACCGGCGGGTCGATCGCCGCCTTCGTCGCGACCCTTGGCGAGGTGCGCGCTCTGCTTTGCGGCGACACGCTGGCGCTGCATGCCGCGACCGCGATCGGCCTGCCGACGGTTGCCGTCTTCGGCCCCACCAGCCTGCCGGAGATCGAAGATTTCGGTGGTTTGGTCAGCAAAGTCGCGGCCGAGGAGCTCGACTGCCTCGGCTGTTACGGCGACTGCGGCAAGGAACGGCATTGCATGGCCCTGCTCGACCCAGTGCGCCTCGCCGGGATGCTGCTGGCACGGCTCGGAGCAGGCTGATTGCGGATCTTTTATCTCGCCCAACGCGTGCCGCACCCGCCTGATCGGGGCGACAAAATCACCACGGCCAATGAGGTGCGCCACCTCGCCCGCTCGCACGAGCTGCACGTTTTCTGCCTCGCCGACGGGGGCGACGATCTTGCGCAGGTGGAGCCGTTGCGGCGCATGGTCGCATCGGTGACGGCGGTGCCGGTGTCACCCTGGCGGGCGCGGCTGCGCGGCGCGGGCGCCCTGGTCGCGGGCGGTCCGCTCACGGTCGCGATGCTCAGCGAACCAGCCCTGCGCAGCGCCATTGCGGCTGCCGCGGCGACGACACCGCCCGATCTCGTCTTCGTCTACAGTTCCAACGTGGCGCAGCACGCGCTGGACCTTGCGGGTGTGCCGCGCGTCATGCAGTTCGCCGATCTCGACAGCCGCAAATTCGCGGAGCTTGGGAAGAGCGCCGCCTGGCCGATGCGCCTCCTCTACGCGCTGGAAGGGCGGCGGCTGCTCGAATGGGAACGGCGCATTGC
>JAJYFW010000133.1 GCA_021785335.1 Pseudomonadota bacterium | reverse complement strand
CCTTTGCGTCTCCGGATCGAACCGCCTCATCGACTCGATCTCGTCGCCGAACAGGTCGAGCCGCACCGGCTCCTCCGCGCCGGCGGGAAACAGGTCGACGATCCCGCCCCTCAGCGCGTAGTCCCCCGGCTCCATCACCGTGCCCGCGCGCACATAGCCCTGCGCCTCGAGCCGCCGCGCCAGCTCCTCCGGCTTCACCGTGCCGCCCTTGGCCAGCCGCAGCGAAGCCCCCGCGAACACGTGCCGCGGCACCACGCGCTGCACCAGCGCGTTCACCGTCGTCAGCACCACGCGGGGCCCGGCCGGCGCCTCCGCCAGCCGCGCCAGCGTGGCCATCCGCTCGGCCACCAGCACGGGGTGGGGCGAAACCCGGTCGTAGGGCAGGCAGTCCCACGCCGGGAACCGCACCACCTCCAGCTCCGGCGCGAAGAACGCCAGCGCCTCCGCCACCCGCGCCATGCGCGCATCGTCGCGCGCCACGTGCAGCACCGCCCCGCCCGTCTCGCGCGCCCGCTGGGCGATCAGCCGCGAAACCTGCCCCTCCGGCGCGCCGAAGACGGTCAGCACCGTCATGCCAAATCCCCCGCCATGCGCAGCGCGTCGCCACGCAGCGCCCGCAGCAGCGCCGCGTGCTCCCCCTCGGGGATCGCCACCCGCCCGGTCAGCCAGTCCGCCAGGTCCGGCTCCGGCAGCTCCAGCAACGCCTCCATCGCCGCCACCGCCGCCTCGTCCATCCCCGCGAGGTGGCGCGCGACATAGCCGCCAATGAGCAAATCCGTCTCATGCGTGCCGCGATGCGTGGCACGGAACAGCAGCCGCCGGCGGCGGTGCTCCAGCGATTTTTCGTCAGGCTGCACGCCCCGCAGGTAGCGCGCCGGGCCGGCGATTGCCAGCCCGCGCCGTGCATGGCCCCCCCCGGGGGCCCGCCGCACGGCAGGCAGACGCTTGCGGCACCGCGGCCTCTGCCCTCACTTAGTTCCGTGTCCTCCGCAAACGTCCCGATCCCCAACGTTCCGGCCCCCGACCTCCTGCCGGTCCTGGCCCCGCTGGAATCGCTCCCCGGCATCGGCCCGGCGCTCGCGAAGCTCATCGAGCGCGCCGCCGGCGGCCCGCGCGTCGCGGACCTGCTGCTGCACCTGCCGCAAAACTACGTGGACCGCCGCACCCGCACCAACTGGGCCGAGGCGCGCCCCGGCACCGTCGCCACGCTGGAGGTCACGGTCGAGCGCGTCGAGAAGCCCCGCACCTCCCGCCAGCCCACGCGCGTCATCTGCCACGATGCCTCCGGCAGCGGCGAGCTCATCTTCTTCGGCCGCTACCCGGAGGCGCGCCTCGCCGTCGACGCCCATATCCTCGTCTCCGGTCGCATCGGCGAGCGCGGCGGCATGCCGCACCCGGACTTCATCGTCCCTGCCGACAAGCCGCACGACCTTCCCGCGGTCGAGCCGGTCTGGGGCCTCACCGCGGGCCTGCTGCCCTGGCACCTCCGCCGCGCCTTCGCCGCCGCCCTGCCGCGCCTGCCGGACCTGCCGGAATGGCAGGACCCCACCTTCCTGCGCCGCCGCGCCTGGCCGGGATTCGCCGCCGCCCTGCGCGCGCTCCATGCCCCCACCGACATCCCCGCCCCGGCCTTCCGCGACCGCCTCGCCTACGACGAGCTCCTCGCCGACCAGCTGCAGATCGCCCTCGTCCGCCGCCGTGAACGCGCCATGCCCGGCCGCCCGCTGACGGGGGACGGGAAGCTGCGCGACGCCGCCCTCGCCCGCTTCGGCCACGTCCTCACGCCAGGCCAGGCGAAGGTGCTCGCCGAGATCGACGCCGACCTCGCCGCCCCCGCCCGCATGCTCCGCCTGCTGCAGGGCGATGTCGGCTCCGGGAAAACCCTGGTCGCGGCGCTGGCCATGCTCCGCGCCGCCGAATCCGGCGCCCAGGCCGCGATGATGGCCCCCACGGAGCTGCTCGCCCGCCAGCACCACGCCACGCTTTCCGGCTTCATGCCGGTGGAGGTCGCCCTCCTCACCGGCGCCACCCCGCCCGCCGAGCGCCGCCGCGTCCTCGCGGGCCTCGCCGACGGTTCCATCCCCATCGCCGTGGGCACCCACGCGCTGGTGCAGGAGGGCGTCGCCTTCCACGACCTCGCGCTCGCCGTGGTGGACGAGCAGCACCGCTTCGGCGTCCGCCAGCGCGCGGAACTCTCCCGCAAGGGCAACGCCGTAGACCTCCTGGTCATGACCGCGACGCCCATCCCCCGCACCCTGCTCCTCACCCAATGGGGCGAGATGGACGTGAGCCGCCTCGTCGGCCGCCCGGCCGGGCGCAAGCCCATCGCCACGTCGCTCCACGCGCTCGCCACCCTGCCCAGCGTCATCGACGCCATCGGCCGCAAGCTCGCGGACGGCGCGCGTGTCTACTGGGTCTGCCCGCTCGTCGCCGAGAGCGAGACCATCGACCTCGCCGCCGCCGAGGCCCGCCACGCCTTGCTGCGCGAACGCTTCGGCGAGCAGGTCGGCATCGCCCACGGGCGCCAACCCCCTGACGAACGCGCCGCCACGCTCGAAGCCTTCGCGCAGGGCCGCCTGCGCCTCCTCGTCGCCACCACCGTCATCGAGGTCGGCGTGGACGTCCCCTCGGCCTCGGTCATGGTCGTGGAACACGCGGAGCGCTTCGGCCTCGCCCAGCTCCACCAGCTGCGCGGGCGCGTCGGCCGCGGCGCCGCCCAGAGCTTCTGCCTCCTCCTCCACGCCGACGACACCACCGGCGCCGCGAAACGCCGTCTCGCGATGCTGCGCGCCACCGACGACGGGTTCCGCATCGCCGAGGCCGACTTCGCGGAGCGCGGCGGCGGCGACGCGCTCGGCACGCGCCAGTCCGGCCTCCCCGGCTTCCGCATCGCCGACCCCGCGGCCGACGCCGACGCGCTGGCCATCGCCGCCAAGGACGCCGCCCTGCTGCTGCACCGCGACCCCCACCTCACCGGCCCCCGCGGCCAGGCCGCCCGCCTCCTCCTGCGCGTCTTCGCCCGCGACCGCGGCATGCGCGCCCTGCTGGCCGGCTGAGTTTCCCAGCGCTTCCGGCAACGGACCCCGCGCGATGCTGCCCAGCCCTGTCCCCGCCGGCGGCCGCCCGCGCGCCCCGAAACCGTGCAGGACGATCGGTCAGCCCGGTTCCAGCCCGGCCAGGCCAGGCTTCAGCCAAAGATTCTCGTGAAGATACCTGGTGACTTCAGGGTCACGGTGGGCTTGAACTGCACACGCCCATCGCTGGCGCGCCCCAGTTCCACCTGCTTTCCCTTTACAACTTCGCGGATGTAGTGGTGCTTTCCCTGCGAACCTTCCTTGGCGAAGGAATCGATCGACCCAAAGTAGCCGTAAAACGTACAGTGCTTGTAACCCTTCCTGTACATCTCATCGGCCACGAGCCTTGCAAAGGGCGGACCGACGCATTCGGGATCACTTCCGGGAACGCCGTCCTCGGCACTATGACAATTATAAAGCTTGATCTTGCCGCTGTATGACTTTTTCAGTCCGCTCTCGATCAACCGCTTGACGACCACCGTATAGTCGACGCGCTCGCCACCGCGCCCGCCCTCGATGGACTTGAACCCCGGCATCCCATGACCGCGGATATAGATCTGCCCTGTGTTGAATGACGACAGGAACGGGCTCACTGTCTTCGGCTTGTACCAGACGGCGACGGCCTTGTTTCCCTTTGACAATTCGTGATCCACTTCCTTTTGCAGCTTGTCCATGTCCTTTCCCCCAGCAGACCCGTATTCGAACTGCGCGGACAGGTAATTAGGGTGATTTGGATCGAACGGCATAAAGAAAATCTTGTTTGGAAGATCAATGTCATTTTTTCCCATCCGCCTCTCCTCGTTTTTCAGTTGTCGCCGCGAAGCGCCGGCATGCCGCTCCAGCAAGCCATCCATATCGCCCCAGGCCCCACCCGGGCAACCGATGCGGCTTGCCGCGGCGCACATGACCGGGGCTCGGCCGGCCCGCGCGGGCAAGGGCGCGGGAACCTGCGCGCTAGATGAACCGCGGGATTAAACCTCGGCAAAGCGCGCCCTTCCAGGGCTTGCAAACAGCCGCTCCGCTGGTAGGACCGCCCGCCAAACGGCGGGGGATCACGTGACGGCACTGGTCGAGATCGAGGGGCTGACCAAGCGCTTCGGCAGCTTTACTGCCGTCGATCACCTCAGCTTCACGGTCGCGCGCGGCGAGGTGCTCGGATTCCTCGGCCCCAACGGCGCCGGCAAGTCCACCACCATGCGCATGCTCGCCGGCTTCATGGAGCCCACCGAGGGCACCGCCCGCATCATGGGCCACGACGTCCGCCGCGACGGCCTCGCCGCCCGCCGCGAACTCGGCTTCCTGCCCGAGGGCGCTCCCACCTACCCGGAAATGACCGTCTCCGGCTTTCTGTCCTTTGCCGCCGCCGTCCGTGGCTATTCCGGACGGGAACGCGCCGTCAGGGTCGCCGCCGCCATGGACCTCACCGGCCTCGAGGGCGTGCGCCTGCAGCCGGTCGAAACGCTCTCGAAAGGGTTCAAGCGCCGCGTCGGCCTCGCCCAGGCGCTGCTGCACAACCCGCCGGTGCTGATCCTCGACGAACCCACGGACGGGCTGGACCCCAACCAGAAGCACGAGGTCCGCATCCTCATCGGCCGCATGGCCCCGCACAAGGCGATCATCGTCTCCACCCACATCCTCGAGGAGGTGGACGCGGTCTGCACGCGCGCCATCATCATCGCGGCCGGCCGCATCGTCGCCGACGCCACCCCCGCGGCGCTGGCGAAGATGCACCCGAGCGGCAAGCTCGACGAAGTCTTCCGCGCCCTCACCCATCCGCCCTCGACCACCGCGGCGGCGAAGGCAGCGGCCTGACATGCGCGCCATCCTCCTCGTCGCGAAGCGCGAGCTCGGCTCCTACGTGGCGACCCCGGTCGCCGCGGTGTTCATCGTCATCTTCCTGGCGATCCAGGGGCTGCTCACCTTCAACCTCGGCGGCTTCTTCGGCCGCAACCAGGCGGACCTCGTCGCCTTCTTCAACTTCATCCCCTGGGTGTTCCTGCTCCTCGTCCCGGCCATCACCATGCGCCTCTGGGCGGAGGAACGCCGGCTCGGCACCATCGAGATGCTGCTCACCCTGCCGCTCACCCAGGCGCAGGCGGTGATCGGCAAGTTCCTCGCCGCCTGGGCGTTCTGCATCGCCGCCCTGATGCTCACCTTCCCCTTCGTCATCACCGTCAACTACTTGGGCTCGCCGGACAACGGCGCCATCCTCGCGGGCTATGTCGGCGCGGCCCTCCTCGCTGGTTCCTTCCTCGCCATCGGCTCGGCGATGTCCGCGCTGACGCGCAACCAGGTCGTCGCCTTCGTCCTCGGCGTCGCCATCTGCTTCCTCTTCGCCGTCACCTCCTACCCGGTGGTGACAGCCTTCCTCTCCTCCGCGGTGCCGGAACTCGCAGTGCTGGCGCGGCGCGTGTCCGTGGTGGCGCGCTTCCAGGGCTTCGTGCGCGGCGTCATCAGCCTGCGCGCCCTCGTCTTCTTCGCCTCGTTCATCGGCTTCTGGCTCTACCTCAACACGATCTTCGTCAAAGCCCGGCAGACGGACTGAGCCATGCGCCGTTTCATCTTCACGACACGCTTCATTTCAGGAGCCCTGGGCGTCCTCGGCGTGCTCGGCATCCTCGCCGGCATCAACCTCGCCGCGGACACCCGCCTCGCCGGCCGCCAGCTCGACCTCACGCAGGGCCATATCTACACGCTCTCGCCCGGCTCGCGCGCCATCCTCGCCGGGCTCAAGGACCCGATCACCCTCAAGCTCTTCTTCTCGAGCGAGCTCGGCACCAAGGTGCCGGCCTACGGCGCCTACGCCGACCGCGTGCGCGCCATGCTCCAGCAATACGTCGAGGCCGCGCACGGCAAGCTGCGCGTCGAGTACTTCAACCCGCAGCCCTTCAGCCCCACCGAGGACCAGGCGCTCGGCTACGGGCTGCAGG
>JAJYFW010000132.1 GCA_021785335.1 Pseudomonadota bacterium | reverse complement strand
AACTCACCGAAATCCTGCGCGCCCCGTTCACGCGCCGGCTGGACCGGCGCGGCATCGGGCGCATGGTGGTGGATGACTGGGCACGCGGCGCGGCGCTGATGGTGCATGAAGCGCGCGCGCCGACGTTCCCACCGGAGCAGGTGCTGCATCTGCGCTACCGCGACGTGGTGCAGCGGCCGATCGAGACGGTGCAGCGCCTGTACCGCCATTTCGGTATGACGCTGCGGCCGCCGGCGCTGGCCGCGATGCAGGCGCTGCTGGCGGCGCGGCCGCGCGGCGGCTATGGCGAGAACCACTACACGTTCGCCGCCCACGGCATCGACCCGGAGGAACTGCGGGCGCGCTTCGCGGACTATGTCAGCCTGTTCGGCGTGCCGGTGGAGGGTGATCCCGCCGCGCCGACGCGCGGCGTACGCACGCAGCCGGCGCATGCCGGGTCCTGACCGCTTCCGCCGTCTCTCCACGGTGCTCGCGCTGGCGCTCGGCCTGGCGCTCGGCGGCGCGCTGCTGGCGCATGTCGGCATTGCGCGCGTGGCCGACCTGCTGCTGCGGGCGCGCTGGTGGCTGGCGTCGGTGCTGGTCCTGCACATGGTGCAGATCGCGCTGACCGCGGCGGCCTGGCGCACGGTGGCGCGGCCGGGTGTGCCGGCCTTGCATGTGTTCGTGGTGGCGCGCTGGCTGCGCGAGGGCGTGAACAGCCTGCTGCCGGTGCTTCCGGTCGCCGGGCCGCTCGCCGCGATCCGCTTGCTGGTGCGCCGCGGGATGGTCTTGCCGCACGCGGTCGCGGCGACACTCGCCGACAGCACGGTCGAGCTGGTAACCCAGATTCCCTTTACCCTGTTCGGCCTCGTGCTGCTGGTGGCGGTGCGTGGGCGGGGCGCGGTCTCGGTCTGGATGCTGGCCGGGCTGGGCGTGACCTGTGCGCTCGGGGCCATGCTGGTGCCGGCGCAGCGGCTCGGGTTCGCGCGGCTGGCCGAGCGCGGCGCCCGGCGGTTCGGCTGGGCCGGGCGGATCGACGGCCTGGACGTGGCGCTGGCCCGCATCCAGGGGCAGCGGCGGGGCCTGGCCGTCGCCGCCGTGCGCCATCTGCTGGCCTGGATGCTGGGCGGACTGGAGGTGTGGATCGCGCTGCGGGCGCTTGGCCATGCCATCGGCGGCGCGCCGGCGCTGGTCATCGAAAGCCTCGGCCTCGCCATCCGCGGCGCCGCGTTCGTCGTACCAGGCGCGCTCGGCGTGCAGGAGGGCGGGTTGATCCTGGTGTGCGGCCTGTTCGGCGTGTCACCGGCGCTGGGGCTGGCGCTGTCGCTGGTCAAGCGCCTGCGCGACGCGGCGTTCGGCGTGCCCAGCCTGGCGCTGTGGCTGGGCGCGGAACGGCGGCAAGGGGTTGCGCCGGGGCGAGTTGACGGCAAACACTCGCTGGCCTGACTGAACCCCGAGACCCATTCCGGCAGACCCATGAACATTGTCATCGTCGGCGGCGGCGCGATCGGTTCGTCCGCCGCGTACCATCTTGCGTCGCATCCGCGCTTCCGCGGCGCGATCACCGTGGTCGAGCGCGACCCGACGTATGCTCGCGCCTCCTCGATGCTGTCGGCGAGCGGCATCCGCCAGCAATTCTCCACCCCGGTCAGCATCCGCATGTCGCAATACGGGCTGGCGTTCATCCGCGCGGCGCGCACGACGCTGACGGTCGATGGCGATGCGCCGGAACTGGGCTTCAGGGAGCACGGCTACCTGTTCCTGGCGAGCGCGGCCGGGCTGCCGGTGCTGCGCGAGAACGTGGCGGTGCAGCGTGCCGAGGGTGCCGAAATTGCGCTGCTCGATCCCGCCGCCATCGCGGCACGCTGGCCGTGGCTGCGCACCGAGGAGGTCGCCGCCGGCGCGTTCGGCGAGCGCGGCGAAGGCTCGTTCGACGGGCCGGCGCTGCTGCAGGCGCTGCGGCGCAAGGCGCGCGCGCTCGGCGTGCGCTACGTGGCGCAGGAATGCACCGGCTTCCAGCAGGTGGGCGCGCGCGTGCGCGGCGTGCGGCTGGCCGACGGCACGGTGCTGGACTGCGACGAAGCGGTGGTGTCCGCCGGCGCCTGGTCGGGGCAGGTGGCGGCCATGCTGGGCATCGCCATGCCGGTCGTGCCGCGCAAGCGCATGGTATTCGTGATCGCCTGCCGCGAGGCGCTGGCCGCCTGCCCGCTGGTGATCGAGCCGGGCGGCATCTGGTTCCGCGCCGAGGGCGCCATGTTCCTCACCGGCCGCTCGCCGGGCGAGGACGAGCCGGACCCGGACGAGCCGCCGCTGACGGTGGAGGAGGAGATGTTCACCGAGCGCGTCTGGCCGGTGCTGGCGGCGCGCGTGCCGGCGTTCGAGCGGATCAGGCTCGCGTCCTCCTGGGCCGGCTACTACGAGATGAACCTGTTCGACCACAACGGCATCGTCGGCCGCCATCCGGCGCTGGCGAACGTGGTGTTCGCGGCCGGCTTCTCCGGCCACGGCATGCAGCATTCGCCGGCCGCCGGCCGCGGCGTCGCCGAGCTGATCGCGGCCGGGCGCTTCACCACGCTCGACCTCGGCCCGCTCGGCTGGGAGCGGCTGCTCACCGGGCGGCCGCTGTGGGAGCGCAACGTCGTCTAAGCCGGCGGCGGCGCCGGGGGTTGCGCCGGCGGCCCCCAGCCGGTAGGAAAGCCGGGCGTTCCGGACCCCAGGGTGCGTAGCTCAGCGGGAGAGCATCGCCTTCACACGGCGGGGGTCACAGGTTCAATCCCTGTCGCACCCACCATCTTTTCAATGACTTATGCGGGATCGGCGACGGACCGCGAAAATCGTAGCAACCACATAGCTACCAGGATCGGCACCGGAGCGATGCCCCCGGCGCAGGGCGGAAGGGCTAAAGGCTGATCCGTATTCCCGCGCGGCGGCGAGCGGGGGCAGTCCGCCCGTCATCGCTCCCTGAAGGGGCGGAGCGGCGCCGGGGTCCAGCGATGCGGGATGGCGAATAGCGCCGGCGGCTGGGCCGCGTGGAAGGCGGCGAGCATGGGCGGCAACCAGCGGATAATCCCGGCCGCCTTCTGCCAGTACGGTTCCGGCGCCCAGCCGTGCGCCAGAATGAACACGACCAGGCCCGATTGCTCCAGGGCGAGCCGCTCATGCGGCCGGGTGCGCAGCTTCCGGTCCTGCGTCAGCACGGCCCACCCGCCTTCTTCATGCAACGCGGCGATCCAGTCGCGATCCGCGATGCCGGGGCTGAACCGTTCGGGAATGCTGATGGCCGTCCCGCCCTCCGGGGCAAGCAGCGCGTGAACAGCATGGGCGAGGTGAAGCGACAGGTTCGCGTCGAGCGCCAGCTTCACGCCGCGACGGTCATCTCGAAGGCAGCCGCCTGCCGTACCGCCTCTTCCGACGCGCCGAACAGCGCCGCGACCCGGCCGGCATCCCCGTCCTCCGCGCGCAGGGCATCGGCCAGCGCCCGCGTCGGCACGCCCGGTTCCACAATCGGGTGCCCGAAGGATCGCCGCGGGTCGAGCAACACCCGCGGCGTTTCCGGCCGCGGGTGCCATGCGCGGATCACATCCCCGGCCTCCAGGTCGAATTCCGAGCGGAAGCTCCGCGCCAGCACATTCAGCATCACGTACTGGCGCGCCACCAGGTCGAGCGCCGTGCGGTCTCCGCTGCGGGCCAGCGTGTCGGCGAAGATCGTCACGCCGTCAGTCGAGAAGCGCAGCCGGTGCCCGGCTTCGCTCAGCAGGTCGCGCCGCGCTTCGGTCGCGGCGCGCCGGATGTTCCGCCACGACACGCCGGCGCGCAGGAAATGGCGGATGAACCGAACCTCGATCAGCTCGCGGAAGGACAGCGCCGTCCTGCCTTCCGCGTCCGGCAGCAGATGGCCGACCACGGCGGCCCGCCGCGGCCTGCCGGTGCCGTCGTGGTAGCCATGCACCCAGCCGCGCACCCGCGCCGGCGCCACTTCGGCGAGGCGCGCCGCTTCCGGGATGGTGTAGAGGCCGAGGCCGATCAGGTTCGGGAGAGCGTTCACAAGGCGATCCTACGGGGAGGGGCAGGGCGCGGACAAGCCGCACCTGGCGGCCGCAACCGTGTCGTCCAAACGCCTTGCTCACGACGTCGGCGCGGGTGGCATCGGGGCGGCGGCGCGGTGTCGCGTCACGATTTCAGCGCCGGTGTTCTTGCTCAGCCCAACTTCGCGCCCGATCAAGCGATAGCGGCGGCCGTTCATGACAAGGGCGAGCGCCACCGAACCGGGCGATCCCCTTATGGCCGGATTCGCTCCTCACCGCGCGCTCAAGGTCAGGGCTAATAGCAGCCTCCCACCCGCTGCCTGCCTCATGTCGTGTTACGAGGGTCGATCGCGCAGGGGTTTCGCTTGAGCGAGGCGAGCATCGGCAATAGGTTCACGGGCAAACTTCGTACGCCATCGAGCGGCGAGGCTGACAGTGGAGCCGCAGGCATGGGCAAGGACAGCCGCATCGAGTGGACCGATCACACCTTCAACCCCTGGTGGGGTTGCGTGAAGGTGTCGCCTGCCTGCAAGCACTGTTATGCAGAGGCATGGGCCAAGCGAACCGGACAAGCGGTGTGGGGCATCTCGGCGCACCGGCGCTTCTTCGGTCCGGCGCACTGGCAGGAACCTCACCGTTGGCACGCTGAGGCGGTCCGATCCGGTCGGCGGCATCGGGTGTTCTGCGCCAGCATGGCGGACGTGTTTGAGGATCGCCGAGACCTTGATCCCTGGCGCACGCAACTTGGCGCGCTGATTGCGGAAACCCCTTTGCTGGACTGGCTCTTGCTGACGAAGCGGCCAGACCGCGCAGCGGCGCTGGCCCCCTGGGGCAGTAGTTGGCCGCGTAATGTCTGGCTCGGCGCCACGGTAGAAGATCAAGTGTGGGTTGAGCGGCGCCTCCCTCATCTCGCAGCAGTGCCCGCGAATCTCCGTTTCCTGTCCTGCGAGCCGCTTCTTGGGTCACTCGACCTGTCGCCCTGGCTTGGCCACGCGGTCCACTGGGTGATTGCCGGCGGTGAGAGTGGTGCCCGGGCACGGCCTTCCGATCCCGCATGGTTCCGTGGGCTGCGCGACCAATGCCAGAGGGCTGGCGTGCCGTTCCATTTCAAGCAGTGGGGTATCTGGGCACCGGCGGAATCGGAGCGGACGACGCTCGTGCGCGTCAGCAAAAAGGCAGCGGGTCGCAAGCTCGATGGTCGCACATGGGATCAGCTACCCGCCTGATTGTCTCGTCGAGCGCGATCCAGGAGATGCCCTGCGATCCTCAGTGCAACCTCTCTCGCGCGCGCGGAAGGGGCGCTGCACGCAAAAACCAAGTGGTAGGCAGGGCGCTTGCCGATGCGCAGTTCCAGCGCGATGGGGTGCAGCCCCGGTCCGAACAACTGCCCGAGGCGTTCCTTCAGGAACTCGACGATCACGGATAGGGCGACGGCGCGGCGCGGTACGATGTTGCCGAAAAGGTCTGGTTTCGCTTCAAGCAGGTTGTTGCGCCACTTTTCGGTCCCGAAGAAACGGTCCAGCGGCAAAGTCCAGTTTGCAGAGGGCGGCCCCGATCGCGGCAGCAGCCGGGCAACCGCAATGGCGGAAGGAAGCAGAAGCCACAGGTCCACCCTGCCGCTCCGCTGAATCACCTCCAACGTGCTCCATTCAACCTGCATGCCGAACGGGTCGAGGAATATCACTGCACGACGCCGTTGATCCTTGCGCAGCAGGTCACATTCCCGACGCACAAGTTCATTCGCATCTGCCATAATGAATTCGGGTTCCGGCGTGTCTGGGCTACGCAATCGTATTTCTGCCACCGCTGCCCGAAGAGAGTCCAGATTTCGGCCTTTGGTGTCGCCAAATACGTATCTGTCGAACGCCGGGCGTAACTCCAGCGCCTTAAGCGCAGTGCTTGGCTCCAGCTTTGGCGTCGCATGGGCGGCGAACAGATCGGGATGATCGTGAGCCTCGATACCAGCCGGGATACGCCAACCTGCGCCGCAAAACCCATCCACGTAGGAGAGATGCAAGCTCGT
>JAJYFW010000131.1 GCA_021785335.1 Pseudomonadota bacterium | reverse complement strand
AGCGGCGCGGGGACATGCGCGGCCTAGTGGCGCTCGACCTCGGCGGCGAGGACGTAGCCGCCGCCGCGCACGGTCTTGATGAGCTGGGCGTGGCGGCCGTCGTCCTCCAGCTTGCGGCGCAGGCGGCTGACCGCGACGTCGATGGCGCGGTCGTAGGGGCCGGCCTGGCGGCCGCGCAGCAGGTCCAGCAGCATGTCGCGCGTGAGCACGCGGTTGGGGCGCGAGACGAGGGCGAGCAGCAGGTCGTATTCGCCGCCGGTGAGCGCGACCTCCACCGCGTCCGGGTTGAGCAGGCGGCGGCGCGAGGGTTCCAGCGTCCAGCCGCCGAAGAGGTAGGCGCGGGCGGTGGGTTCCGCGCGGGTTTCCGGCGCGTCCCCGGCGCGGCGCAGCACGGCGCGGATGCGCGCGAGGAGTTCGCGCGGGTTGAAGGGCTTGGGGACGTAGTCGTCCGCACCCAGTTCGAGGCCCACGATGCGGTCCGTTTCCTCGCCGAGCGCCGTGAGCATGACGATGGGGATGTTGGATTCCGCGCGCAGCCAGCGGGCGAGGTCCATGCCGGATTCGCCGGGGAGCATCAGGTCCAGCACGACGAGCTGGTAGTGGCCGAGCGGCCAGGCGCGGCGCAGTTCCCGCCCGTCGCGCACGGCGGTGACGCGGAAGCGCTGGCGCTCCAGGAATTGCTTGAGGAGTTCGCGGATCTCGCGGTCGTCGTCGACGACGAGGAGGTGCGGCATGGCGCCGGCGGCGGAATTCTC
The DNA here is from genome assembly GCA_021785335.1 of Pseudomonadota bacterium. Next base: position 5,350 of record JAJYFW010000131.1, on the reverse strand, counting down.
CATGGCTGTTACAATAGAAGCTCTCGCGCGGGGCGGCAGGGGATGTTGCACTTCTTTGCATGATGCGGACGAAGGAAACGATGGCGGGCGGAACGAGGGGCGGCGCGCGCGCGGCGCCGGGGCTGCGGCGGCTGCTGGCGATGGACCCGGATTTCCGGGCCGTGCTGCGCCGCGCGGGGCCCCTGCCCTGGCGCACCAGGCCGCGCGGGTTTGCGGGGCTGCTGCAGGCGATCGTGGGCCAGCAGATCAGCAACCAGGCGGCCGGGGCGATCTGGCGGCGGGCGGCGCCGCTGGCGGCACTGGGGCCGGAAGCATTCGCGGCATTGCCGGACGCGGTGCTGGGCGAGGCGGGGCTTTCGCGCGGCAAGATCGCCGCGGGGAGGGCGCTGGCCCGCGCGTTTGCCGAACGGGCGCTCTCGGCGGAGGCGCTGGAGGCGATGGCGGACGAGGCGGCGGTGGCGGCGCTGGTGGCGCTGCCGGGGATCGGGCGGTGGACGGCGGAGGTGTACCTGCTGTTCGCGCACGAGCGGGCGGATGTGTTTCCCGCGGGCGACCTCGCCCTGGCGGCGGCGGTGGCGGACCTCAAGGGGCTGGCGGCGCGGCCGGGGGAGCGGGCGCTGCGCGAGATAGCGGCGGCGTGGCGGCCGCACCGGGCGCTGGCGGCGCGGCTGCTGTGGCACCATTGGCGGCATGTGACCGGCCGGCCGGCCATGGACGACCTGCCGGCGGCGTGAGAGATTCCGCGGCATGGAACACGCGATCATCGAAGACGATCCCCGCATGCCGGTGGCCCGCGAAGGGGACATCGCCATCGTCACCTTCAACCGGCCGGAGGTGCGCAACGCCTTCGACCTCGCGATGTGGCAGCGGTTGCAGCGGGTGATGGAGGCGCTTTCGGACGATGAGTCGCTGCGCTGCGTGGTGCTGCGCGGCGCGGGGACGCAGGCGTTCTGCGCCGGGGCCGATATCGCGGCGTTCGGGCAGGAGCGCGGCACCCGGTGGCTGGAGGATCGTTACGCGGAGGTGCTGCACACCTCCATGCAGTCGATCCGGCTGTGCCGGCACCCGGTGGTGGCGATGATCATGGGTGCATGCATCGGCGGGGGCGCGGGGATTGCCACGATGTGCGACTTCCGCGTCGGCGGCGAGGGGATCCGCTTCGGGATCACCGCGCGCAACCTCGGCATCTGGTATCCGTACGCCGAGATGGATCCGGTGATCGAGCTGGCGGGCACCGGGGTGGCGGCGGAGATCTTCATCGAGGGGCGAATTCTTTCCGGGCGCGAGGCGTACGGGAAGGGGCTGCTGTCGCGCGTGGTGCCGGACGAGGAGGTGGAGGGCGAGGCGCTGGCGCTGGCAGGAAGGATCGCGAGCGGCTCGCCGCTGTCCGCGCGGTTCCACAAGGCGGCGATCCGCAAGCTGCGCGGGGAGTTGCCGATCACGCAGGCGGAGCACCAGGCGGTGAACGGGTTCGTCGAGACCGAGGATTTCCACGACGCGGTGCGGGCGTTCCTGGAGAAGAGGAAGCCGGTGTGGAAGGGGCGGTAGGCCGGCCTCAGACGGCGTCGATGAGCTTGGCGTAGGCTTCGCGCAGGCACCGGGTGATTGGGCCCGGCACCGTGAGCTCGCGGCCGTCGATGGCGGCGACGGGGGTGATGCCGCCGAAGGTGCCGGTGACGAAGGCTTCATCCGCCGCGGCGAGGTCGTAGGGGGCGAAGTCGCCGGTGGCGAGCGGGATGCCCTCCTGCCGGCACAGCGCGATGGCCTTGGACCGCGTGATGCCGGCGAAGCAGCGCGTGCCGTCCGAGGTGCGGACCGTTCCGTTGGCGACATGGAAGAAATTGGTCGCGTTGCAACTCGCGATGAAGCCGCGCCTGTCGAGCATCAGCGCCTCGTCCGCGCCGGCGCGGCGGGCCTCCAGCAGGGCGAGGATCAGCGGCAGGCGGGAGTGGGAGTTGAGCCGCATGTCGAACTGGTCGGGGTCGGTCGCGCGGCTCGACGCGGTGGCGAGCGTGAGGCCGTTTTTCGCGAGGTCCGGGTGCGGGACCTTGTGCTCCGCGACAATGACGATGGTGGCGGCGCCGATGGTGGCCGCCGGGTCCTGGCTCGGCGAGGATTTCTCGCCGCGCGTGACCATGAGGCGCAGGTGCACGCCGTCCGTCATGGCGTTCGCGGCGAGCAGCGCCGCGATGCGCGCGACCAGGGCGGCGCGGCCTAGCCCGATGTCGAGCGCGATGGCGCGCGCGCCCTGTTCCAGCCGCGCCATGTGCTCGTCGAGGAAGAGGAGCCGGCCCTTGTGCAGGCGCAGCCCCTCCCACACGCCGTCGCCGGCGATGAAGCCGGCGTCGAACACGGAGACCGTCGCCTCGGCGCGCGGCACGAGGCGGCCGTTGACCGAGACCAGGACGCTGGCGTTGCGCGGATCGGGTGCCAGCGCCTGGCTGCCGGCCATGGGCTACTCGGCCGGCGGGGTGGCGAGCGCCGCGGCGAGCGCGTCCGCGCCGATCGTGCCGCGGGCGCGGGCGTAGAGAACGACCGCGACGAGCGTTGCAATCGCGGTCTGGAACAGCGGCTGGAACACCAGCGGCGTGTGCGGCGCAATGGCGATGAACCAGATCAGCACCGCGCAGATCACCACCGAGGCGAGGCCGGCGACGGGCATCCAGGGGTCCGACGCGATGGAAGCGGCCCAGCCCTGTCCTTCCCCGCGCCGGCCGGCCCACAGCATCAGCGCGCCGACGCCGACCAGGCCCCAGACGATGAGGACGGAGAGCGAGCGGATGATCACGCCGAGCGACCAGCCGATGAACACGGATTGCAGCAGGAACAGCGAGGCGAGCACCGCCGTGGTGCGCAGCGCCGCGGCCGGGACCTGGGTATGGGAGGTGCCGGCCAGGCCCTCCGGCATCAGGCGGTCCTGGCCGAAGGCGAAGAGCAGGCGCGAGCCGGTGAGCAGCTGCGGGCCCAGCGTCTTGCCCACGATGATCGCGACCACGAGGTTGAGCAGCACGCCGACCCAGTGCGGCGCCACCACCGAGACCAGGCCCGGCGCGGTGACCAGCCCCGCGTGCTTCGACTTGATCAGCTCCACGATCGCCCACCAGGGGGCGGCGTGCAGCAGGGCGGCGGCGACCAGCGTGTAGAGCACGAGGGCGACGAGCCAGCCGAGGACGAGGCCGGAGGGCACGGTGCGTTCCGCGTCACGGGTCTCGCCGCCGAGCGTGGGGGCGGCGCTGACGCCGCCATAGGCGAAGATGAACAGCGCGCAGACCGAGAAGAAGGCGCCGAGGCTGGGGCCGGGGCCGGCCTTCGGCGGCGTGAAGGTGAGGTTCGTCTTCGCCGCGACGAGGTCGAGGAAATGCGCGGGCGTGGTGGTGAAGCCGATGAGCGTGATGGTGAGCGCGGTCGCCACGATCAGCCACAGCAGGATCGAGACGAAGGTGCCGTAGTTCTTCACGCCCGAGGCGTGCAGCGCGTAGACGCCCCAGATGGCGGCGAGCCCGACGATGGTGCGGCCGAGATGCGTGGTGAGCAGATGGCCGGGCAGGCCGAGGCCCGTGAGCGCGCTGCCGAGGAAGTTGGAGAAGACGAAGGCGATGAAGCCCATCGCGGCGGTGAGCGAGATCCACCACAGGAAGCCGGCGATGAAGCCGAGGAGCGGGTCGACGCTGCGCACGATCCAGACATAGGCGGAGCCGGCGCGCGGCATGACGCGCGAGAAGCGGGCGAACATGAAGACCTTGGTGACCAGGACCAGGCCGGTGACGGCCATCGCCACGGGCACCAGGTATTGCACCGCGGGATAGACGCTGAGGCTCTGCACCGCGACGAAGTTGATGCCGGCCCCGTACTCGCCCGCGACCGCGGAGGCCATCACGGCGAACAGCCCCACCGTCCGCGCGAGGCGGAGCTGGCTTGCGTTGGATCCAGACATGTTTTGTCCCCCTGCCATGGCGCCTTGCGCCGATCGTTGCGCGGAGCGAACAGGAATGCGGCGCAGGAGTCAAATGGGGGGCCGGATGGGGGGCCGGATGGGGTGCCGGATCCGGGCCGGCCGGGGCGGAAACCGGCGGGCTGGCCCTGCGCGCGCGTCTTGGCTAAACGCGGGGCATGCAGAGGTTGCTCGACGGATATCGCCGGTTCCACGCCACCGGGTGGCGCGAACACGCGGCGGAACTGGCCACCCTGGCGCGCGAGGGGCAGAAGCCGGCGGCGCTGATCATCGCCTGCGCGGACAGCCGCATCGACCCGAACATGATCTTCGGCGCGGCGCCGGGGGACCTGTTCGTCGTGCGCAACGTGGCGAACCTGGTGCCGGGCTTCGCGCCCGACCGGCTGGCGCACGCGACGAGTGCGGCGCTGGAGTTCGCGGTGCGCGTGCTCGAGGTGGCGAACGTGGTGGTGATGGGCCATGCCGGGTGCGGTGGCATCCGCGCGCTGCTGGAGGGGCCGCCGGAGAACGGCGCGGACTTCCTCGAGCCGTGGATGCGGATCGCGGAATCCGCGCGCAACCGGGCGCTGGCCTATGGCCCCGCGGACAAGCAGACGGCGTGCGAGCAGGAGGCGATCAAGCTCTCCCTGGGCAACCTGATGACGTTCCCGTGGATCGCCGAGCGGGTGACGGGGGGCAGACTGGCGCTGCACGGGATGAGCTTCGACATCGCGACCGGGGAGCTCACGGTGCTGGAGAGCGACGGGGTGTTCCGCCCGGTTAAGTGATGGCCGGTCGGGTGATGGCGGGAGGCCCCGTCACGCGATCTGCAGGTTCTGGGTCGCGGATTCGAGCTCCTGGAAGCTCGGCATGTGCTTGTTGGGAGCCATCTTGCGGCCGGTCTCGACGGAGACGGGCGGCGCGTTGCCGTGCAGGTGGGCGACGAGGACGGCGCGGATGACCTCGTAGTATTTCGCCTCCTCCTCGACGATGCCCTTCAGCCGCGAGGCGAAGGGGCCGACCATGCCGTAGGCGAGCAGCACGCCGAGGAACGTGCCGGTGAGCGCGCCGCCGATCATGGCGCCGAGCACCGCCGGCGGCTGGTTGATGTGGCTCATCGTCTTGATCACGCCGAGCACGGCGGCGACGATGCCGAGGGCGGGCAGCCCGTCGGCCATGGATTGCAGCGCGTGCGCGCCGTGCAGTTCCTCCGCCAGCGTTTTCCTGAGCTCGCGGGCCATCACGTCCTCGATCTGGTTGGGATCGTCGGCGTTCATGCCGACCATCCGCAGATAGTCGCAGATCATGTCCGTGGCGTGATGGTTGGCGACGATGCGCGGGAACCGCTGGAAGGCGGGGGATTCGGCCGGGCGCTCGATATGCGGCTCCAGCGCCATCGCCCCCTTGGTGCTGGCCAGG
>JAJYFW010000130.1 GCA_021785335.1 Pseudomonadota bacterium | reverse complement strand
CCCGCCTCGAATGGCTTGACCCGCCGGAGCGCGGCATCCTGCCGCTCGACGCGTTTCACCTGCCCGCCCGGCTTGCGCGCACGTTGCGTGGCGGCGCCTTCACGGTGCGGGCGGATGCGGATTTCCCCGCGGTGATCGCCGCCTGCGCGGCGCCCGCGCCGGGGCGCACCGGGACCTGGATCAACGAAGAGATTGAGCGCGTCTTCAACGCCCTTGCGCTGTTCGGCTATGCGCACAGCATCGAGGTGCTGACGGAGGGGCGGCTGGTTGGCGGGCTCTATGGCGTCGCGATCGGCGGCGCGTTCTTCGGCGAGAGCATGTTCAGCCATGCCACCGACGCCTCGAAAGTGGCGCTGGTTCACCTCGTGGCCCGCCTGCGGTTGGGCGGCTTCACCCTGCTCGACACGCAGTTCGTGACATCGCACCTCTCACGGTTCGGCTGCGTCACCATCCCACGCGACGAATACCACGCGCGACTGGACGCAGCGGTCGGCACGCAGGCGCGCTGGTTGTCCGATCCGCCGGAGGAGCAGCTCGCCGCCGAGATCGCGCGGATGCGGGCCGCGACGCCGCCACAATCATGACGTTTCGTTCGTGGATTGTCTGGAAAGAATCAGCAGAGGGAGACAAGCCGATGCGTCACCTTGCCGCCGCCTGCCTGTTGCTGCTTGCGGCGACCCCCGCCTGGGCGCAAAGCCGCCCGACGACATTTCCGACCCGCGACGTCACCGTGACGTACCAGAGCCCGAATGGGCATGACGTGACGATCGAGTTCAGCGCCTCGGCTCGCCGCATGCGCATCCTCGGCATGGGCGAGCAGGGCGTTTACGCGATCATCGAGCGCGATCGCAACGAGGTGTTCATCGTGATGCCTGCCCGGCAGATGGTCATGCACATGCCGGAATCGCCGCAGCTGGAAGCCACGCTCTCCATGCGGGCGTTTTCCGGCTTCAAGCGCATGGGCTCGGCGACCGTCGCCGGCGTTTCCTGCCGGTTGTGGGACGTGCATGGTTCGGGCGGCGAGGGTGAGATCTGCGTCACCCGTGATGGCGTGCTGCTGCGTGCGCGCCGCGCCGGAGCCGCTGCCCCGAATGACGCGATGCTGCAGGCGGTCAAGGTCGTCTACCACAGCCTGCCGGCCAGCGATTTCGAGGTTCCCGCCGGCTACCATGCGATGACCGTGCCGCAGGGCATGCCCGGCGCGATGCCACCCGGGGCGATGCCGCCGGGGGCCAAGCCCAAACCCTGAACCGTCTCGCGGGCCGCGGGCAGGGGAACATTCCGGGGGCAGGCGGCGCGACCACCTGCCCCCGGCTTTCGATCAGGCGGCCTTCGCCATGCCCCGCAACACGTACGGCAGGATGCCGCCGTGGCGGTAGTAGGAGACTTCATCGAGCGTATCGACGCGGCACAGCACCGGCACCCGGTCCACGCTGCCGTTGGGCCGGTGGATGGTCAGCTCCAGCTCCATGCGCGGCGAGAGGTTCTCGAGCCCGGCGATGTCGATCAACTCCTCGCCGGAGAGCGCCAGCGTCTTGCGGTCCATTCCCGGCTTGAAGGTGAGGGGCAGCACACCCATGCCGACGAGGTTGGAGCGGTGGATGCGCTCGAAGCTCTCAACGATCACGGCCTTCACGCCCAGCAGCATCGTGCCCTTCGCCGCCCAGTCGCGCGATGAGCCGGTGCCGTACTCCTTGCCGCCGAAGATCACGAGCGGCACGCCGTCCTTCTTGTAGCGCATCGCCGCGTCGTAGATCGGCATCTGCGCGCCGGAGGGGAGGTGGCGCGTGATGCCGCCCTCCACGCCCGCGACCATTTCGTTGCGGATGCGGATATTGGCGAAGGTGCCGCGCATCATCACTTCGTGGTTGCCGCGCCGCGCGCCGTAGCTGTTGAAGTCCGCTTGCCGCACCTGGTACGAGAGCAGGTAGTCGCCGGCCGGCGAGGTCTTGCGGATGTTACCCGCGGGGCTGATGTGGTCGGTGGTGATGGAATCGCCGAGCAGCGCCAGAACGCGCGCGCCCTTGATGTCGCCGACCGGCGCCGGCTCCATCGTGATGCCCTCGAAATAAGGCGGGTTCTTCACGTAGGTGGAGCCGTCGTTCCAGCGATAGGTGGCGCTGCCGGTCTCGACCGCGATCGCCTGCCACTGTTTCGGGCCCTTGAACACCTCGCCGTAGCGGGCGAGGAACTGCGCCCGCCCGAGCGAGGCATGCACGGTGTCGGCGATTTCCTTGTTGGTGGGCCAGATGTCGCGCAGATAGACCGGCTTGCCGTCCTTCGAGGTGCCGAGCGGCGCCGTTGTGATGTCCTCCGTCATCTTGCCGAGCAGGGCGTAGGCGACGACCAGCGGCGGCGAGGCGAGGTAGTTGGCACGCACGTTCGGGTGCACGCGGCCCTCGAAATTGCGGTTGCCGGACAGTACCGAGACCGCGACGAGCTTATTCTCCTCGATCGCGTCCGCGATCGCCTCGTCGAGCGGGCCGGAGTTGCCGATGCAGGTGGTGCAGCCATAGCCCACGGTCTGGAACCCGAGCGCGTCGAGGTCCGCCTGCAGCCCTGCCTTTTCCAGATACTCGGTCACCACCTGCGAGCCGGGGGCGAGCGAGGTCTTCACCCAGGGCTTCGGCGTGAGGCCGAGCGCCCGCGCCTTGCGCGCGACGAGCCCCGCCGCGACCAGCACCGAGGGGTTCGAGGTGTTGGTGCAGGACGTGATGGCCGCGATCACCACGTCGCCGTGGGTGACGTCGAAATTCTTTCCCTTCGGCTTCGCGACCGTGCCGACCTCGCCCTCGGCGACGCCCAGGCTCTTGGTCAGCTCCGTCTTGAAGGCAACCGCCGCGTCCTTGAGCAGCACGCGGTCCTGCGGGCGCTTCGGCCCCGCGAGCGAGGGTTGCACCGTGGAGAGGTCGAGCTCCAGCGTGTCGGTGAAGACCGGGTCCGGCGTGGCACTGTCGCGCCACATGCCCTGCGCCTTGGCGTAGGCCTCGACGAGCGCGATGCGCGCCTCGTCGCGGCCGGAGAGGCGCATGTAGTCGAGCGTGGTCCGGTCGATCGGGAAGAAGCCGCAGGTGGCGCCATATTCCGGCGCCATGTTGGCGATGGTGGCGCGGTCCGCGAGGCCCAGCTGATCGAGGCCGGAGCCGAAATACTCGACGAACTTCCCGACCACGCCCTTCTTGCGCAGTATCTGCGTGACGGTGAGCACGAGGTCCGTCGCGGTCGCACCCTCCGGCAGCCTGCCGGTGAGGCGGAAGCCGATGACGTCGGGGATCAGCATCGCGATCGGCTGGCCGAGCATCGCCGCCTCCGCCTCGATGCCGCCCACGCCCCAGCCCAGCACGCCCAGGCCGTTCACCATCGTGGTGTGGCTGTCGGTGCCGTAGAGCGTGTCCGGGTAGGCGTAGGTCGTGCCGCCGACATCCGCGGTCCACACGCCCTGGGACAGGTATTCGAGGTTGACCTGGTGGCAGATGCCGGTGCCCGGCGGCACCACGCGGAAATTGTCGAACGCCGTCTGGCCCCAGCGCAGGAAGGTGTAGCGCTCGCCGTTGCGCTCGAACTCGATCTCCACGTTCTTCGACAGCGCGTCGGCGCGGGCGGAGACATCCACCATCACCGAGTGGTCGATCACGAGGTCGACGGGAACCAGGGGGTTCACCTTGTCCGGCGAGGCGCCGAGGCGCTGGATGCCGTCGCGCATCGCCGCGAGATCGACCACGGCCGGCACGCCGGTGAAGTCCTGCATCAGGATGCGCGCCGGGCGGAACGGAACCTCCTTGGTGGAGGAGGCCTTCTCCAGCCAGCCGGCGATCGCCTTGGCATCGTCCACCGTGTAGCTGGTGCCGTCCTCGAAGCGCAGCACGTTCTCCAGCAGCACCTTGAGCGAGACCGGCAGGCGGGCGATGTCGCCCAGCGTCCGCGCGGCCTCGGGGAGGGAGAAATACGTGTAGGTCTTGCCGCCGGCGGTGAGGGTTGTGCGTGTCTTGAGGCTGTCCCGGCCGACGGATTTCATGGAGCTTCTCTTTCGTTGCGGTGATCACGCCCCGAGCCCCGGCCTCAGCCGGGCAGCGAAGGCGCTGCGATTTGCCACAGCACGCCTCCCCAGTCCATGAGGGGGAACGGTATCGGGGGAATGCATTGAGCGCGGGGTCTGAGCGTGCCGGGCCGGCGGGCGCGGGGCTGGTCTTCGAGGAGATCGCGGCGATGCGGGCCGAGCGGCTGGTGCTGGTCGGCGTTGGCGGCGCGGTCGCGCATGGCGGCGCGCTGTTGCTGCGCGGCGCCAACGGCACCGGCAAATCGACGCTGCTGCGCATCCTCGCCGGGCTGCTGCGGGCGGACGAGGGGCGCGTCGCCTGGGACGGGGAGGAGCTGGACGACCTGCCCGCCTGGTCGCGCCACGTCGCCTATGTCGGGCATCTGGATGCGCTCAAGCCGGGGCTGACGGTGGCGGAAAACCTGCTTCCCTGGGCGCGCGCCGGCTCGCGCGGGATCGAGGCGGCGCTGGCGACGATGGGGCTGGAGGCGCTGGCCGCGATCCCGGCGCGGTTCCTCTCGGCCGGGCAGCGGCGGCGCGCGGTGCTGGCGCGGCTGGCGCTGTCCACGGCGCCGCTCTGGCTGCTCGACGAGCCGACCAACGCGCTCGACACCGCCTCGCTAGCCCGGCTGGAGGCGATGCTGGCGGCGCATCGCGAAGCCGGCGGCTCGGTGGTGGCGGCGACGCACCAGGACTTCGTGCTGCCGGGCGCCGGGACGCTGGAGCTGACGGGCTGATGTTCGCGGACCTCCTGCGCCGGGAGCTCCGCCTCGGGCTGCGCCACGCCGCGGACAGCGTGGCGGCGCTGCTGTTCTTCGTCGTGGTGACGGCGCTGTTCCCGCTCGGCGTGGGGCCGGAGCCGAAGCTGCTCGCGCGTATCGGCCCCGGTGTGATCTGGGTCGCGGCGCTGCTGGCCGCGATCCTGCCGCTCGACCGGCTGTTCGGCGCCGACGCCGAGGACGGCTCGCTCGACCTGCTGCTGCTCTCCGGCCTGCCGCCGGCGGGCGTCGCGATCCTCAAGACCTGTGCGCACTGGCTGCTGACCGGCCTGCCGCTGCTGCTGGCCTCGGGGCCGGTCGCCATCATGTTCGGCGTCGAGCCGGCGCCGTTCGCGGTGCTGATGCTGGGCCTGCTGCCGGGCACGCTGGTGCTGAGCCTGCTCGGCACCGCGACGGCGGCGCTGGTGGTGGGCGCCCGGCGCGGCGGCGTGCTGCTGCCGCTCCTGGTGCTGCCGCTCGCGACGCCGGTGCTGATCATGGGCACGCTGGCGGCGGAGGCAGCGCGCACGGACGCACCCTACGCGGCGCCGCTTCTGGTGCTGGGGGCGCTGCTGGCGTTGTGCGCCCCGTTCTGCCCGCTCGCCGCAGGGGCGGCGCTGCGGCAGTCCGTTTGAGCGGGCGCGCGACCCATGGGTGACAGGCTGGGCCTCGGCATGCTGCTCGGCGTGCTCGCCTACTCGCTCTTCGCGATGCACGACGCGACCAACAAATGGCTGGTCGAGCATCTGCCGGTGCCGGAGGTGCTGTTCTTCCGCAGCCTCGCGATCGTGATCGTAGTGCTCGTGGCCTCGCGCGGGCGCATGGTGCCGACGATGCTGGCCTCGACCATGAAGCTCTCGCTCGCGGCGCGCGGCGTGCTCACGCTGGTGGCCTGGCTGCTCTACTACACTGCGGCGCAGCACCTCTCGCTGGCGCAGCTGACCACGCTCTACTATGCCTCGCCGCTCCTCACGACACTGCTCGCGCGCCCGCTGCTGGGCGAGCGGGTGACGGGATTGCGCTGGACCTGTGTGGCCATCGGTTTCACCGGCGTGCTGGTGGCGAGCGATCCGTTCGGCGTCCCCTTCTCGGTGGCGACGGGGCTGGTGCTGGCGGCGGCGGCGATGTGGGCGCTGGCGGTGATCCTGATGCGCCAGATCGCGCGGCGCGAATCCTCCCTGTTGCAGGTGTTCACGCAGAATCTCGTGTTCCTGGCGGTCACCGGGACAATGAGCCTCTGGCATTTCCAGATGCCGCACGGGATCGAATGGCTGCTGCTGCTCGAGATCGGCATCTTCGGCGGCTGCGGCCAGTACATCCTGT
>JAJYFW010000129.1 GCA_021785335.1 Pseudomonadota bacterium | reverse complement strand
CGGCCTCGGCAAGGCCGGTGCCGAGCGCTGTTGCCGCCGCGACATGGGCGGGATCGTGGCCGGAATGTGAGCCGCAGAACACGGCGACGGAATGCACGTGGGACATGGGCTGCTTGTGGCCGGGGTAGGGGCGCCGGGCAAGAGGCGCGTGCGCCGGCGGATGATCCGGGCGCCTAGCGTTGACGGGAGAGCCAGTCGCCGAGCGAGGGACGCACCCGCCCGTCGCGCCCCCGCATCGGCTCCGCGGCGCAGAGCGCGTTCAGCACCGCCTCCTGCGTCGCCTCCGCCGCGGCACGGAACAGTGCGTCGATGCGCGCGTTGTTGAGGCGCGCGATCGGCACGGTGTCGGCGCGCTCGTCGTGGTCGACGCGGTTGGCGGTGGTGAAGCCGATGGCGATGTCGCCGCTGCCATGCCCCCAGAACGCGCCGAGCCGCGCGAGGCCGGCGCCGCAGCGGCGGATGACGCGCTCCAACTGGCGCTGGTCGAGCGGCACGTCGGTCGCCAGCACCATCATGATCGAGCCGCGTTCGGGTGCCTCGGTCGCTTCCTCGGGGCGCGGGCGGCGGCCGTCGGGCAGCACCAGGTCGCCGGCGCGGCCGAAATTGGCCTGCACGAGCACGCCGAGATGCCGCCCGCCCGCGAGGTCGAGCCGGCGCGAGGCGGTGCCGATGCCGCCCTTGAAGCCGAAGCAGGTCATGCCGGTGCCGCCACCGACATTGCCCTCCGCGACCGGGCCGGGGCCGGCCGCCTCGATCGCCTCGATCGCGTGCAGGGCGGTGACGGCGAGGGCCTGGATGTCGTTGATCGGCCCGTCATGGCACTCGCCGACCACCGGGTTCGCGGTGCTGGTGGTGCGGCCGATATCGGGGTTGGTGGCGATGGCGTGTCGCACCAGCCCCTCCATGCATGCATAGACGGAGAGCGTGTTGGTGAGCAGGATCGGCGTCTCCAGCAGGCCCAGTTCCTGCAGCTGGACGAATCCCATGCTCTTGCCGAAGCCGTTGATCACCTCGCAGGCGGCGATGGGCTTGTCGCGGAAGACGTTGCCGCCATGGGGCACGATGGCGGTTATCCCGGTCGCGAGCCCGCCGCCGAGCAGGGTGCGGTGGCCGACCAGCACCCCCGGCACGTCGGTGATGGCGTTGAGAGGGCCGGGCGGGAGCGTGCCGCAGACGAGGCCGTGCTCGCGGGCGCGCTGGCGTGGGCTGGGGCTCGTGGACATCCGGTTCCTCCGTGGGCGGGCCCGCGACCCTGCCGTTGCCGGGGCGGGTTCGGCAAGCGCGGGGATGTGTTGCCAAAAGGCCATGGCCTGGGTGATTCCACCGGCGGCAAGGATGATTTAGGGTGCCGTCCGTGTCCGGATTGAATCAGGGCGGCGGACCGCGCTACGCGGCGCCGCGATCGAGATCCCGGGTGGCGGCGCCGCTGGTGCTGGGGGCCGTGGGGCTTATCGTGCTCGCGGTTGCCGTGGTGCTCGGCACGCGTTCCTCCCCGCCGCCTGCGACGCCGCCGGGCACGAAGCCGGCCGCGGCACCCGCCGCGCCCGCGTCGTCTTCCCCGGCGGCGTCCGCGCCGCAGCCGGCGGCGACCGCGACGCCGAAGCCCGCCGTACCGCCGCCCAGCTTCGACATCGTGCGGGTCGATCGCCAGGGCAGCGCCGTCATTGCCGGCCGCGCCGCGCCGGACGCGAAGGTGACGGTGGAGGCCAACGGCAAGCCGATCGGCACCGCCAAGGCGGATTCCTCCGGCCAGTTCGTCATCCTGCCGGATTCCAGGCTGGCGCCGGGTACTCAGAAACTGACCCTTTCGGCACGCGCGCCCTCTGGCACGGTGACCAAGGGCACGGTGCCGGTGGTGGTGGCGATCGCCCCACCCTCCACGGGCACCGCCAACGCGCCCCCGCCCGGGGCGCTGGCGGTGCTGACGCCGCCGCACGCCCCCGCCAAGGTGCTGCAACCGCCCGCCGGCGCGCCGCGCGCCGCGCCGGGGGCGAAGGTCGCGCTGTCCTCGGTGGACTATGGCAACAAGGGCGAGTTGCACCTCGCCGGCACGGCGCCGCCCGGCCGGACGGTGCGGGTCTATGTCGACAACGCGCCGGTGGGCGACGCGAAGGCCGGGCCGGACGGACGCTGGACGCTGGCGCCATCGGTGCCGGTGGCCGCGGGCACGCATTCGCTGCGGCTCGATGAGCTGAACCCGAGCGGGCATGTGACGGCGCGTGTGGAGCTTCCCTTCACCCGCGCCGCGATCCCGCCCACGTCGCTCGCGGCGGGGCAGGTGGTGGTGCAGCCAGGCGACAATCTCTGGGAGATCGCGCGCGCCACGTATGGCTATGGCATCCGCTATACCGTCATCTTCACCGCGAACCGCAGCCAGATCCGCGATCCCAACCTGATTTACCCGGGCCAGGTCTTCACCCTCCCGGACGCGAAGGGCCCGTCACGATGATGCCGCTTGCGCCGCGGCGGCGCAGACCATAAGCGCCGGGCATGTCGCTGCTGCAATCGACCCGCCTCGTCCTCGCGCCGCCTCACCGCGCCGGCTTTCCGTTCCTGGCGGGCGGGCTGGTGGCGATGCTGCTCGGGCTGCTGCTTTGGAACCCGCTGGCCTGGCTCGGCGCGCTGTTCGTGCTGTTCTGCCTCTACTTCTTCCGCGACCCCGAGCGGGTGGCACCGGCGCGGCCGGGCGCGATCGTGGCACCGGCCGACGGGCGGATCGTGGTGCTGGACGAGGCGCCGCCGCCCGCGGAGCTCGACCTCGGCAACCGGCCGCGCTGGCGCGTCGGCATCTTTCTCTCCGTGCTCGACGTGCACATCAACCGCGTCCCCGCGGGGGGAACGATCACGCGCATCGCGTACCGGCACGGCAAGTTCCTCGACGCCAGCCTCGACAAGGCCTCCGAGGAGAATGAGCGCAACGCGATGGCGATCCGCCTGCCGAGCGGGGCGGTGATCGCCGTGGTGCAGATCGCGGGGCTGATCGCGCGGCGCATCGTCTGCGAGGTCGCGGAGGGCGACGCGGTCGCGACCGGCGCGCGCTACGGGCTGATCCGTTTCGGCAGCCGCACGGATCTCTACCTGCCGGAGGGCGTTGAGCCGCTGGTCGCGATCGGCCAGCGCATGGTGGGCGGCGAGACCGTCATTGCCGAGCAAGGCAGGGGGGCGGAGCCGGATCGCGCGGGGATGGCGGGATGAGCGGCGCGCGCCCGTTGCCGCACACGCCGATCCACCGGCTGCGCCGGCGCTTCCGCCCGCGGCAGCGCCCGCGTTTCCGCGGCCTGTCGTTCAACCGCATGGTGCCGAACCTGCTGACCATGCTGGGCCTTTGCTCGGGCCTCACCGGCATGCGCTTCGCGCTCGAGGGGCGGTTCGCGGCGGCGGCGATCGCGATCACGGTGGCCGGCGCGATCGACGGGCTCGACGGGCGGATCGCGCGGCTGCTCAAGGCGACATCGCGCTTCGGCGCCGAGTTCGACAGCCTCGCCGATTTTCTCTGTTTTGGTGTCGCACCGGGTTTCGTGCTCTACCTGTGGTCGCTCGACGGCGCGCGCGGCTGGGGCTTCCTGCCCTGCCTGATGTTCGCGGTGTGCATGGCGCTGCGGCTCGCGCGGTTCAATGCCAGCCTCTACGCGGAGCGGCCGCACCCCGCCTACACCTACAATTTCTTTACCGGCGTGCCCGCGCCGGCGGGCGCGGGGCTCGCCATGTTTCCGCTGTTCCTCGGGCTCGAGGGGCAGGCCAATGGCTGGGGCTGGCTCGAGGCCTTGGCCCGCAGCCCCTGGCTCTGCGCGCCGGTCCTGGTCGGCACCGCGGTGCTGCTGGTCTCCACGCTGCCGGTGTGGAACTTCAAGAACTTCAAGGTGCCGGCCCATTACGCGCTGCCGCTGCTGCTCGGCACCGGGCTGCTCGCGGCGATGCTGGTGACGGAGCCCTGGGCGGTGCTGGCGGGCCTCGGCATCGCCTATATCGGCATGCTGCCGTTCTCGGTGCGCAGCTACCGGCGGTTGCGCCAGGCGGCGGAGACCACGGCCGAGGCGTGATCCCCGCGCCCGTTCAGCGGCGCCGCGCGGTGACCAGCACGCCGTCCTTTTCCAGGGCCGCGATCGCCTCGGCGTCGAAGCCGTGGGCGGCGAGCACGTCGTGGCTGTCCGCGGCGAAGCGCGGCGGCTTGCGGCGGGCACCGCCGGGCGTGCGGGACAGCTTGATCGGCGTGCCCAGCCCGCGATAGCCGTCGAACTCCGCGACCATCGCGCGCGCCTCGGTATGCGGGGCGGCGAGCGCCTCGTCCACCGCCTGCACCGGGCCGACCGGCAGGCCCATGTGCAGCAGGCGCAGGGACAGCTCGTGCCCGTCGGTCCCGGCCAGCACCGCGGCGAGCGCCTCGATCAGCGCCTCGCGGTTCTCCAGCCGTTTCGCGTTCGTCGCGAAGCGCGGATCGGCGGCGAGGTCGCCCACGCCCAGCGCCTCGCAGAGCTTGCGGAACTGGCCGTTGTTGCCGGCGGCAATGAAGATCTCGCAGGTTCTGGTCTTGTACTTCTCGTACGGGGCGAGGTTCGGGTGCGGGTTGCCGGTGGCGCGCGGGCGCTTGCCGTTGAGGAAATAGTTGGCCGCCTGCGGGTGCAGCAGCGCCATGCCGCAATCGTGCAGCGTCATGTCGAGATACTGGCCCCTGCCCGAGCGTTCCCGCTCGTGCAGCGCCATCAGGATGCCGATCGCGGAATAGAGTCCGGTCGCGAGGTCCACCACCGGCGTGCCCATGCGCGTGGGCCCGAGCGAGGCATCGCCGTTGATGCTCATCAGCCCCGTCATCGCCTGCAGGATCGCGTCGTAGCCCGGCAGTCCGCCAAGCGGGCCGTGGCCCCCGAAGCCGGAGACCCGGCAATGGATCAGTCGCGGGAAACGCGGCGCGAGATCCTTTTCGTAGCCGAGCCCCCATTTCTCCATGCCGCCCGGCTTGAAGTTCTCGACCAGCACGTCCGCGCCCTCGAGCAGGCGCAGCAGCACCGCGCGCCCCTCCGGCCGCGACAGGTCGAGCCCGATCGAGCGCTTGTTGCGGTTGACGCCGATGAAATAGCTGGCGTCGTCGCCGTCGAACGGCGGGCCCCAGTCGCGCACCTCGTCGCCCTGCGGCGGCTCGACCTTGATGACGTTGGCGCCATGGTCGGAGAGGATCATCGTGCAGTAGGGGCCGCCGAGCACGCGGGTGAGGTCGATGACCTTGAGCCCGGCAAGCGCGCCGGCGGAGGCGGCGAGGCCCTTTCCCTTGGTCGCGGGTGTCGCGGCGTCGCTCATGCAGCCTTCTCCTTAGCGTCGCGCCCCCAGACGCGGCGGCAGAAATCGGGGTAGGTCTCGATCATCGCGTCGCAGACCGGGCCCGCGAGCAGGGCGGACTGCGCCTCGGTCGGCCCCTCGGTGACGGCGATCTCGCCGGGCTCGTCGTAGTCGAAGCCGGTGGCGGCGCGCACGCCTTCGCGCGTCTCGCCGGGATGCAGCGAGGCCAGCGCGAAGCGTGCCCTTGCGGTATCGAAACGGAACACGCAGCGCCCGGTCACCAGCGCCTGCGCGTGGCCGCGGCGGAACGTGCCGGGCGGCGAGATGCCGGGTGCCGAGATGTGATCCACGCGCGGCACCAGCACGCGGGCCGAATGCTCCTCGCGGAACAGGATCGTGCGATGGACGGTGAGATACATGAAGGCGGAACCGAAGCTGCCTGGAAACCGCACGGCCGTGCCGGGCCAGTCGCCGGTGCCGATGAGGTTGATGTTGGCCTCGCCATCGATCTGGCCGCCACCGAGGAAGAAGAGGTCGATGCGCCCCTGGCCCGCGAGGTCGAACAGCTCGCGCGTGCCCTCGGTGAACGGGTTGCCGCGCGGGCGGTGCAGCAGCGAGAGCCGGAGGTCCGCGCCCTGCATCTTCGCGAGCCAGCAGGCGGCCGCGGGAATGGGCGAGGCGGCGCCGACCGCGGCATGGCGTACGGGATGCCCCAGGGGATCGGTGATGAGCCGCGCGATGGCGGCGATGAGCAGAAGCTCGTTCGACTTGCCGCTCATTCGGCGGCCCGCGCAACTTGTGCGTTGACGAAGCGGGCGCAGTATTCGGCGAAGCCTTCCTCGCTGCGCG
>JAJYFW010000128.1 GCA_021785335.1 Pseudomonadota bacterium | reverse complement strand
GGTTCAAGCGGCTCGACGGCTACGACGTGTTCTTCCTCACCGGCACGGACGAGCACGGGCAGAAGGTGGAGAAGGCCGCGGCCGAAACCGGGATGGCGGCGCTCACCTATGTCGACGGGATCAGCTCCAGGTTCCGCGAGCTGACGACACTGCTCGGCATGTCCAACGACGATTTCATCCGCACCACCGAGGCGCGGCACATTCGCTCCTGCCAGGAGCTGTGGCGGCGGGTGGCGGCGACCGGGGACATCTATCTCGGCCACTACGAGGGCTGGTACGCGGTGCGCGACGAGGCCTTCTACGGCGAGGACGAGCTGACGAAGCTGCCGGACGGGACGCGGATGGCGCCGACCGGCGTGCCGGTCGAATGGGTGCGCGAGCCGAGCTATTTCTTCCGCCTCTCGCAGTGGAGCGAGCGGCTGCTTGCCTTCTACGAGGCGAACCCGGATTTCCTGGCGCCGGTCTCGACGAAGAACGAGGTGATCAGCTTCGTCAAGGGCGGCATGCATGACCTTTCGGTCAGCCGAACCAGCTTCAAATGGGGCATCCCGGTGCCGGACGACGCGGCGCACGTGATGTATGTCTGGTTCGACGCGCTGACCAACTACCTCACCGCCACCGGCTTTCCCGACGAGCACGCCGAGCGCGCCGCCTTCTGGCCCGCCGACCTGCACATGGTGGGCAAGGAGATTACGCGCTTCCACTGCGTCTACTGGCCGGCGTTCCTGATGTCCGCGGGGCTGAAGCCGCCGAGGAGGGTGTTCGCCAACGGGTGGATGACCGTGGACGGGCAGAAGATGGGCAAGTCCATGGGCAACGCGATCGACCCGTGGGCGCTGGTGGCGCGCTACGGGCTCGACGCGCTGCGGTTCTTCCTGATGCGCGAGATCCCGTTTGGGCAGGATGGCGATTTCTCGGCGCGGGCGCTGGTGCACCGGCTGAACGGGGAGCTGGCGAACGAGCTCGGCAACCTGGCGCAGCGCAGCCTCAGCCTGATCGCGCGGCATTGCGAGGGACGGCTGCCGGTGCGCGGCGCCGTTGCCGAGGACGACGCGGCGCTGCTGGCGCAGGCGGAGATGCTGCCCGTGCGGGTGCGCGCGGCGCTGGAGCGCCAGGCGATGGGCGAGGCGCTGGAGGCGGCGTGGCAGACGGTGCGGGCGGCCAACGCCTATATCGACCGCCAGGCGCCGTGGGCGCTGGCCAAGACCGACCGCGAGCGCATGGCCTCCGTGCTGCGGGTACTGGCGGATGTGCTGCGGGCGGTGGCGACCGTGCTGCAGCCGTTCATGCCGGGGTCGATGGCGATGATGCTCGACCAGCTCGGCGTGGCGGAGGATCAGCGCGACCTCGCGGACCTGGCGAACCCGGTGCCGGACGCGACGGTGCTGCCGGCGCCGAAGCCGGTGTTCCCTCGCTTCGTGGAGGAAGAGAAGGGGCCGGCGGCCTGATGCTGGTCGATTCACACTGCCACCTCGACTATTTCGACGAGCCCGAACGCAGCGACGTGGTCGCGCGGGCGCGGGCGGCGGGCGTTGGCGAGATGGTGACGATCGGGACGCGGCTGGCGGCAAGTGCGGCGCTGCGCGCGATCGCGGACGAGCAGAAGGTGTGGGCGACGGTTGGCGTGCATCCGCACAACGCTGGCGAGAACTGGACAGAGGCTGGCGAGGGGCCGAGTCCCGAATCGATCGCCGCGGAAACGGAGCATCCGCGCGTGGTGGGGATTGGCGAATCGGGACTCGACTATTTCTACGACAAGTCGCCGCGGGCGGCGCAGCAGGCAGGGTTCCGAGCCCATATCCGCGCGGCGCGGATAGCCGGCGTGCCGCTCGTGATCCACGCTCGCGATGCCGACGCGGACGTTGCCGAAATCTTGCAGGATGAATGGGATAAGGGCGGCTCGTTCGCGTTCCTGCTGCATTGTTTCTCCTCCGGACGGGGCCTCGCGGAGGCGGCGCTGGCGCTGGGGGGGTATGTCAGCTTCTCGGGCATCCTCACCTTCCCGCGCTCCGAGGAGCTGCGAGCGATCGCGCGCGACGTGCCGGCGGAGCGGATCTTGGTGGAGACGGATTCGCCCTACCTCGCGCCGGTGCCGTTGCGCGGCAAGCGCTGCGAGCCCGCGTATGTGGTACATACCGCGGCGAAGCTCGCGGAGGTGCGGGGGCTGAGCCCATCCTCGCTCGCGGACCTCACCACGGCGAATTTCCGCCGCCTGTTCACCCGTGCGGCCTAACGGCGCCGCGTGATGGGGGCGCGCCGATGCGGGTGACCCTGCTGGGCTGCGGCGCCTCGGCGGGCGTGCCGATGCTGGGCGGTGGCGATGGGCGCGGCGACTGGGGCGAGTGCGATGCCGCGGAGCCGCGCAACCGGCGCTCGCGGTCGAGCATCGTGATCGAGGAGGCGGGCGGCGCGCTGCTGGTGGACACCGCGCCGGAGCTGCGCGTGCAGCTTCTGGCAGCGGGGATCGGGCGCATCGACGCCGTGCTCTACACGCACGCCCATGCCGACCACGTGATGGGGCTCGACGATCTCCGGGCGCTCAACCGGATCGCAAACCGGCCGCTGGAAGCCTTTGCGATGGCGGATACCATGCGCGAGCTGACGACGCGTTTCCCTTACGCTTTCCGGCCGTGGCAGCCGCCGGGGTTCTTCCGCCCGGTGCTGGAGCCGCGCGTGGTCGAGCCGTGGCAGGTTATTGATCCCGCTGGATTTACCGTGCGGCTCTTCGAGCAGGATCACAAGGTGTGCAAGACGCTCGGGGTACGCGCGGGCGCCTTTGGTTACTCGACAGACGTCTTGAATCTGAATGAAAAGGCGCTGGCAACACTGGAGGGCGTGGATACCTGGGTGGTGGGCTGTTTCCAGCGCGCAAGCCATTGGGTTCACGCGAATCTGGAACAGGTGCTGTCCTGGGTCGAGCGGCTGCGGCCGCGGCGGACGGTGCTGACGCATCTCGGCACCGACATGGATTTTGGCTGGATGACCAGGAACCTGCCATCGGGCGTTGAGCCCGGCTATGATGGAATGGTGTTGGAGATTGCCCCATGAGCAACCTGATCGCGATTGTCTTCAAGGACGAGGAAACGGCCGAGGCCGCACGTACCAAGATCCTTGAAATGCAGAAGAATTACTTGATCGAGCTGGCTGACGCCGTGGTCGCGGTGCGGCGCGAGAACGGGCATGTGAAGCTCAACCAGATGATCAACACCACCGGCACCGGCGCGGCTTCCGGTGGATTTTGGGGGCTGCTGGTGGGCGTGCTGTTCATGATGCCGCTGGCGGGTGCCGCGCTGGGCGCGGCATCCGGTGCGCTGCTCGGGGCGCTGACGGACGTGGGGATCAACGACGGGTTCATGCGCGGCATCGCCGAGAACGTGCCGGAGGGTGCCGCGGTGCTGTTCCTGCTGACCGGCACGACGACGCCGGAGAAGATCACCGAGGATCTCGCGGGGCTGGGCGGCACGGTGTTGCGCACCAGCTTCGACCGCACGCGGGAGAACGCGCTGCGCGAGGCGCTCTCGGCCGGGCGCTGACGGCCACCGCCGACGGGGCCGTCGGCTTGAGCCGGCTTTTGGATCAGCGGGAGGTTTTCGCGGCGCTGGTGCGGGACTGGCTGGCGCGCGTGCGGGAGATGGGTTGGACCGAGGCCGGTCCGGCGCGCGTTTATTTGACATAATATATCTTCTGCGACATTCAGGCGCGCGGATGCCGCTGATGATCCCGCGGACACGAGCCCTCGCCTCGCGCCGGCGCGGCCAGCCGTTCGGATGCACGCGGGCGCTCACCATGGAGCAAGCGAAGGCGGCGATACGGCGCGTCCCGGCATTCGGCGCCGGCGTAGACGGCGCTTGCCCCGGCGCGGCGGTGTTGCCACAAAACTGTCATGCAAACGACGCTGACCTTGCTGGACCTCGGCGGCGCGGTGGCGCTGCTGCTGTGGGGGCTGCACATGGTGCAGACCGGCATCCAGCGCGCCTTCGGCGCCCAGCTGCGCCGGTTCCTCGGCATGGCGCTGGGGCACCGCGGCAAGGCATTGCTGGCAGGGCTCGGCGTCACCGCGATCCTGCAGAGCTCGACCGCGACGGGGCTGATGGTGGCCTCCTTCGCGGGCGCCGGCCTGGTGGAGCTGGTGCCGGCGCTGGCAACGATGCTGGGCGCCAATCTGGGCACCACGCTCATCGTCCAGCTGCTGTCCTTCGACGTGGCGGGCGTGGCCTCGCTCGGCATCCTCGTGGGCGTGATGATGTTCCGCCGCGGCGAGCAGAGCCGCACGCGCGACCTCGGGCGGGTGGCGATCGGGCTCGGGCTGATGCTGACGGCGCTGCACCAGCTGCTGGCGCTCGTCACGCCCTACGAGAATGCGCCGAGCCTCAGGCTGATGCTGGGCACGGTCGCAACCGACCCGACGCTGGCCGCGCTGGTCTCGGCCGCCGTGACCTGGGCGGCGCATTCATCCGTCGCCGTGGTGCTGCTGATCATGTCCTTCGCGGCGAAGGGCGTGGTGCCGCCGGCAACCGCATTCGCGATGGTGGTGGGCGCCAATCTCGGCACCGCGATCAACCCGCTGCTGGAAAGCTCGGCGGGCGCGGATGGCGCGGCGCGACGGCTGCCGCTCGGGAACCTGTTGAACCGCGTCGTGGGCGCGGCGCTGGTGCTGCCGGCCCTGCCCTGGCTGTCGCACTGGGTGATCGCGTTCGCGCCGGATGCGCGGCGCGCGGTGGCGGATTTCCATACCGGGTTCAACCTGGTGCTGGCGCTGCTGTTCTTTCCCCTGCTCGGGCCGTATGCCTCGTTGCTGCGCCGGCTGCTGCCGGAGCGGATGACCCAGCGCGACCCGGCGCAGCCGCTCTATCTCGGCGCCGTGGAGCGCGAGGCGCCGAGCGTGGCGCTCGCGGGTGCCGCGCGCGAGGCGCTGCGCATGGCCGACGTCCTGGAGGCGATGCTGCACGCGGCGGGCGACGCGCTGGCCGCCGGCGACCGCAAGCGCATCGCGGAGGCGCGCCGGCTCGACGATGTGCTCGACAAGCTCAACACCGCGATCCGCACCTATCTGGCGAAGCTCGATGCCGACGCGATGAACGAGGACGATCATCGGCGGCTCGCGCAGATATTTCATTTCGCGACCAATCTGGAACATGCGGGCGACGTGGTGGACCAGAACATCATGGCCGCGGTGGGCAAGCGGCTGAAGCGCGGCGTGGTGCTGGGTGGCGCGGAGCAGGCGCAGATCCAGGTGGTGATCGAGCGGCTGTGCACCAATCTGCGGCGCGCGGCTTCCGTGTTCATGACCGAGGATCCGCGCGCGGCGCGCGACCTCGCCGCGGAGAAAGAGGCGTTCCGCGACCTCGAGGCGGCGTCGACGGCGGCGGAACTGGCGAAGCTGCGCGACGGGCACGCGGACGCGCTGGACACGCCGGTTGCCGCGGGGGCGCTGCATGTGGACCTGGTGCGCGACTTCAAGCGCATCAACACGCATCTCGTTTCGGCGGCGGCGTATCCGGTGCTGGAGGCGGAGGGGACGCTACTGCCGAGCCGGTTGCGGCGGGAGGAATGAGGCTCAGGTGGCCGGCGTGATGATCTTCTGCAGGCAGGCGGAGCCGGTGTCCTTGTAGCCGAGACGGTCGTAGAAGCCGCGGGCGGGTTCGTTGCCGTTACGCACCAGAAGCTGGACCTTCCAGACGCCCTGGGCGGCGAGCCAGGATTCGGCGGCCTGCATCATGCGCCGGCCCAGGCCCCTGCCCTGCAGCGCCGGCGCGATGGCGACGTAGTAGACCCAGCCGCGATGGCCGTCGTGGCCGAGCATCGCCGAGGCGACGATGCCGCCCTCCTGTTCCATCACGAGGACGGTGGAGTTGGGGCCCCTGCGGGCGAACGCGATGTCCGTCGCAGGATCGTTCCAGGTGCGGGCGACGCCGGCTGCGTGCCACAGCGCGATGACGTGGTCCTGGTCCTCGTCGCGCATCTCGCGGATGTCGGCGTCCGCGATGGCGGGGCGGCGGAAGATCAGCGTGAAATTGTTGGCCGGCATGGCAACGATTTCCGGTGCCGCGTAGCCGTTGGCGGCGGCGAGGCCGGCGACCGCCTCCATGTCGCGCACGCCCCAGGCGGGGTTGCGGGAGCGGAGGTC
>JAJYFW010000127.1 GCA_021785335.1 Pseudomonadota bacterium | reverse complement strand
CGCCGCCCTGCTGCTCCCCAGCCTGCTGCTGGTCGCCGGCTGCACGCCCGGCGCCGACCTCAAGCCGCTGCCGGACGCGCGCCCCACGGTCTACCGGCTCGGCCCCGGCGACCAGATCCGCATGCTGACCTACGGCGAGGACGCGCTCTCCGAGATCTTCCGCGTCAACGCCGAGGGCAACATCTCCGTCCCTCTGCTCGGCGACGTGCACGCGGCCGGCCTCACCACCGACCAGCTCGCGACCGAGGTCTCGCAGATCCTGGCCAGGCGCGACCTGATGAAGGGCGCGGTGATCGCCGTCGAGGTCGTCGCGCATCGCCCGATCTTCGTGCTGGGCGAGGTCAACAAGCCCGGCCCGTACCCATACCAGCCCGGCATGACCGTGCAGCAGGCCGCTGCACTGGCAGGGGGCTACACCTACCGCGCCTTCAAGCCCTATGTGGAAGTGACGCGCAAAATCCACGGCCACGAGGTCGAGGGTAAGCTGAGCCCGCTCGCCCCGGTGCTGCCCAACGACACCATCACCATCCTCGAGCGCTATTTCTGACGCCGCCGGCGCACCCACCGCGATGCTGCTGGAGCGCGCCGAATACGCCGACCTCGCCCACCTCGCGGCGCACCGCGAGGCGTGCTGGCAGTACCAGCGCGAGTATGTGCTTGCACGCTCGGCGCTGCATCGCCGGGTCTGGGCCGGCCGCCCTCCGCCCGCGCGCCTCGAAGCTCTTGCCGAACTGCCGCTGATCGACAAGGAGGCGCTGCGCGCGAGCCAGCGCGAGCACCCGCCCTTCGGCGACTATCTTGCGGCCCCACCGGAGCGCATCGCGCGCGTGCACCGCACCTCCGGCACCACCGGCACGGCGATGAACCTGGCGCTTTCCGCGAGCGACGTGCAGGAGACGGCGATCGTCGGTGCGCGCGCGCAATCCGCCGCCGGCCTCGGGCCCGGCCACCGCGTCGTCCACTGCCTCAACTACCGGCTCTGGATGGGCGGCTACACCGACCACGCGACATTGGAGGCGACGGGGGCATCCGTCGTGCCCTTCGGCGTCGGCGAATCGTCGTTGCTGATCCGCACCATCCGCGAGCTCGGCATCACCGCGATCTCCTGCACGCCGTCCTACCCCGCGGTGCTGGAGCGCACGATCGCCGAGCATTTCCCTGGCCTCAGGCCGCACGATCTGGGTCTCAAGCTCGGCCTGTTCGGCGGCGAGCCGGGGCTCGACGATCCCGCCTTCCGTGCGCGCCTCGCCACCACCTGGGGTTTCGCGCCGCGCAACGCCAACTATGGCGTGAGCGACGTGTTCTGCAATTTCGCCGGCCAGACGGAGCAGAACGACGACCTCCACTTCATGGCGCTCGACGTTCTGCATCCGGAACTGATCGAGCCCGCAAGTGGCGGCATTCTGCCCTGGCGCGAGGGCGAGCGTGGCGAGCTCGTGCTCACCCACGTCTCGCGCGAGTGCCAGCCGCTGGTGCGCTTCCGCACCGGCGACGTGATCGCGCTGACCGGGCTCGGCCGTGCCGCCTGCGGCCGCACCGCGCCGCGCTTCCGCGTCGTCGGGCGCAGCGACGACATGGTGGTGGTGCGCGGCATCAACGCCTTCCCCGCCCAGGTCGCCGCGGTGCTCACCCGCGAGAAGGCGCTCTCCGGCGAATACCGCATCGTGCTCGACGGCCCGCCGCCCTACGACGCCCTGCCGGTGGAGGCGGAACTGGCGGAAGGCGTCCAAGCGGAAGCGGGGCTTGCGGAGGCGGTGTCCGCCGCGATCAAGCACGCGCTGGGGCTCACCGCCACGCTGCGCCTGCTGCCCTTCGGCTCGCTGCCCCGCACCGAGGGCAAGACGCGGCGCCTCATCAGGAAGGAACGTTCATGACGGCAACGGTGCTGACGGAGGACGTGGCGGGCGGCGTGCGCATCGTCACGCTGAACCGGCCGCAGCGGCTCAATGCCATCACGCCGGCGCTGCTCGACGATCTTGTCGCGGCGCTGCGCGCGGCGGACGCGGCCGAGGCGGTGCGCTGCGTGGTGCTGACCGGTGCCGGCCGCGCCTTCTGCGCTGGTGACGACCTCAAGGAGTTCGAGTCCCAGGCGCAGGACGAGGCGGCGACGCGCGCCTATATCGAGCGCATCCAGGACGTCACGCGCGCGATGCTGCTCGGCGACAAGCCGGTGGTCGGCGCCATCCGCGGCTGGGCGGCCGGCGGCGGGCTGGAATGGGTGATCAACTGCGACCTCGCCATCGCCGCCACAGGCACGCGGTTCTTCTTTCCCGAGGTGGCACTCGGCGTGTTCGTGACCGGCGGCGTCACCTACCTGCTGCCGCGCCTGGTGGGACTGGCACGGGCGCGCGAGATGATCCTGCTCGGCGAGAAGTTCGACGCCGACCAGGCGCGCACATGGGGCCTGCTGCACAAGGTGGTGCCGGACGCGGCACTGATGGACGAGGCGCTCGCACTCGCCCGCCGCGTCGCCGCCTTGCCCGTGGGATCCGTGCGCGCCCTGCGCCGGATCCTCGCCCACCAGGCGGATGCGCTCGCGGTGGCGATGGAGGCCGAGACCGCGGCGACCGTCGCGGGCTTCCTCGACCCGGAATCGGCAAGCCGCGCCGCCGCGTTCGCCAGGCGCTGAGCCGCCCTACGCGCGGACGGCCCGGCCCTCGTAGAACCAGGTGTGCGTGGGCGGGCCGGGAATGGCGCCCTGCTCCAGCTGCGTGATGTCGAGCCCGGAGGCGGCGACCAGCGCGTCGATGCGCCGGTTGAGATGGCACCCGCCGGCTATGCAGCCCCACGGCCGGTCCAGCCGGTCCTGCCAGCGCGCCACGCGCGGGGACGGCGCGCGGCCGTGCTCGACGAACAGCAGCGCGCCGCCCGGGCGCAGCACCCGCCGCGCCTCGGCGAGCGCCCGCGCCGCGTCCGGCACGGAACAGAGCGTCCAGGTGGTCACGACAGTGTCGACGCTTCCGTCCTCGATCGGCAGCGCCTCGGCGGAGCCCTCGAGCAGCGTGACGGACCGCCCGCCGACACGGCGCCGCGCCATCGCCAGCAGCTCGGGCGAGGGATCGATCCCGATCACCTCGCGCACCGCGGGCCCGTAATGCGCGAGATTGAGCCCCGAGCCGATGCCGAGCTCCAGCACCCTGCCCTCCGCCGCCCCCGCGACACGCGCGCGATAGGGCGTGGTCAGCCGCGTCTTCATCGCCGCGTCGAGCAGCAGCGGCAGGACGTGGCGCGAATAAAAGCTCACCGCGAGGCTTGCTGCCGTGGCCCCGCGCGGCGCAGCGCGTCGAGCACCGCGCCCGGCGTCAACAGTTCCGGCAGCGCGATGCCCTGCGGCGCGCCCGGCCCGTAGACCACGTCCAGCGGCACGCCGAAGCGACGGAAATGCGCGAGATAGGCGCCGATTGCCGGGTTCGGCCGCGTCCAGTCTGCCTGCATCGCCACGAGGTTCGGCGCGCGCAGCTTTCCGGCCACCGGCGCCTGGTCCAGTACCGCGATCTCGTTGGCCTTGCAGGTGAGGCACCAGGCGGCGGTGACGTTGACGAACACGGTCTTGTTGGCCGCCACCAACGCGGGGATCGCCTGCGGGTCGAAACGCCGCCACGCCGTGGCACCGTGCGAAACCGGCCGGTACAGCACCGGTGCGAGGAGGGCGAGCAGCGCCGCGACGAGGGCGCCGCCGATGGCATAGCGGGGCCGCCAGGCAAGCAGCGCCAGCAGCACCGCGAGCGCCGCCGCGGCAAGCAGCGCCGCGCGCGGTCCCGCCTCGAAGGAAAGCACCCAGAGCAGCCAGGCGCTGGTGCCGACGAGGCCGATGCCGAATGCGCGCCGCAGCCAGACCATCCAGCGCCCCGGGCGCGGCAGGAAGGCGACGATCCCCGGTACGGCCGCCGCGACGAGGAAGGGAGCGGCCATGCCCAGCCCCATCGCCCCAAGCACCGCCACGATCTCCATCGTGCCGCGGGTGAAGGCGAAGCCCAGTGCCGTGCCGACGAACGGCGCGGTGCAGGAGGAGGCGAGGATCGTCGCGAACGCCCCCGTGAGGAACGCGCCCCACAGCCCGCCCCCGCTGGCCGCGGCGGGGCCGGAAGCGGACAGCGCGCCGAACTCCAGCGTCCCGAACAGTCCCGCCGCGAACAGCGTCGTCGCCAGCGCCATCGCCGCGAGGAACCAGGGTGATTGGAACTGGATGCCCCAGCCCACCGCCGCGCCGGCCGCCTTGAGACCCGCAAGCCCGCCCGCCAGCACCAGGAAGGAGACGACGATTCCAGCGGCCGAGGCCAGAAGCTGCGCGCGCGCCGCGCTCCGCTCCGCTCCCGCATGGCGCAGGAGCGCCAGCAGCTTGAGCGAGATCACCGGCAGCACACAGGGCATCAGGTTCAGCACCAGACCGCCGAGCAAAGCGATCGCGAGGACCGTGGGTAGCGAAGTGTCGCCGGGCATCGGCGGTGGCGCGCCGGCGACGGCGGTTGCGCCGATGGCCACCGCCCGCGCGCCATCCACGAGCGTGAAGGCCAGTTCCTTACCCGTAAGCGCCGCCACCTTGGCGCCGGGAACCGGCAGGCGCAGCAGGGCGGCGCGCCCGGACCGGGCGACCGCCACCGTGGGCGGCGCCGGCGTCCCGGCCCCGTCAAGGAACAGGTCGGGCGAGACGAAGGGCGTCGCCGAAGCGAGCTCGAGCGAGAGCATCGCGCCGCCCTTGCCGCCCGTATCGGGGGAAACCACCGCGCGCTCGACGCGGATGCCGGAGGCGGCGGCCGGTACCGGCACGCGGGCACGCGCGGCGGCGATCAGCGCCGCCTCCTTGCCCGGCGTCGCGAGCCCCGCCGGCAGGTTGAGCGTAAGGGTCGCGTGGATCGGCACGCAGACCGCCTGGCAGGAGGCGTAGTCCAGCTCCGCGTGGAGACGGAGCGCCTCGCCGGGGTGCGCAAGCGTCACCGCGACCGGCAGCACCACGCCGTTATCGTAGCCCAGCGTCCGCAGCCCCTCGACCGGCGGCAGGCGCGTCGGCACCGGGAAATCGATCCGCGCCGCGCGCAGATTGGTCGAGCCCTTCCACGAGACGGTGGGCGGGATGCCGGCATCCCCCGGCGTCTTCCAGTAGGTGTGCCAGCCCCTCGGCAGGCGGATCTGGATCGCCGCATCCACCGTGCCAGTCGAGCCGGTGGCCTCGGTCGCAGCGATCAGCCTGGCCGCGCCCTTTGGCTGCCTGTCCCACGGCCCGGCTGCGGCGCGCGCGCCTCCCGCGAGCACCCCCTGCGCAACGAGGGCGAGAAGGAGCAGGGGAAGGAGAAGGGAACGCGAGCGCATGACCCTGTAAACGGCGCCAGCCGTCCCGAGGTTACGCACGCCTCTCGATCGGCACGAAAACCTGGTTCTCCGGCCCGGTATAGTTCGCGGTCGGGCGGATGATCTTGCCGTCGATCCGTTGCTCGATGACGTGCGCCGCCCAGCCGCTGGTGCGCGCGATGACAAAGAGCGGCGTGAACATCGCCGTCGGCACGCCCATCATGTGGTAGGAAACGGCGCTGTACCAGTCGAGGTTGGCGAACATCTTCTTGGTGTCGGCCATTACCGCCTCGATGCGCTCGGCAATCGAGTACATCTTCATCGACCCCGCCTCCTCCGAGAGCCGCTTCGCGACCCCCTTGATCACCACGTTGCGGGGGTCTGCGATGGTGTAGACCGGGTGGCCGAAACCAATGACGACCTCTTTCGCGGCAACGCGGGCGCGGATATCGGCCTCCGCCTCGTCGGGTGTGTCGTAGCGTTTCTGCACCTCGAACGCGACCTCGTTGGCGCCGCCATGCTTCGGCCCGCGCAGCGCGCCGATGCCGCCGCTGATCGCCGAATACATGTCCGAGCCAGTGCCGGCGACGACGCGGCAAGCAAAGGTGGAGGCGTTGAATTCGTGCTCGGCGTACAGGTTGAGCGACGTGTGCATCGCCCTCACCCACGACGACGAAGGCGCCTTGCCGTGCAGCAGGTGCAGGAAATGCCCGCCGATGCTGTCGTCATCGGTCTCGACGTCGATGCGCCTGCCGTGGTGCGACCAGTGGTACCAGATCAGCAGCATCGAACCGAGCGAGGCCATCAGCCGGTCGGCGATGTCGCGCGCGCCCGGCGCGGCGTGATCGTTCCCCTC
>JAJYFW010000126.1 GCA_021785335.1 Pseudomonadota bacterium | reverse complement strand
GCCGGCGCTGCTCGCCATCGGCGTTTTGGGACAGAAGAAGCCGACGCCGTCACGCCAGAGGTGGCGGTTGGTGCCGTTCACCGCGATCATGTAGTCCGACTGCGTCACGGCGTGGACGATGGCCTGGCGGATCGCCGGGTTGTTGAACGGCGGCAAGAGTTGGTTGAAGCGCATCGTCGCGATGGTGCCGGTGGGCACGACGATGGGGGTCGCGATACCCTTGCTCTTCTGCAGCACAGGCAGCAGGTCGGCGTTCGGCGTGTACCACCAGTCCACCTCCCCGGTCTGCAGCGCCGCCATCGCGGTCGAGGGGTCCTGGATGATGTGCCACTCGATGCGCTCGAACTTCGCGATCTTGGGGCCCGACGTCCATTCCGGCGTGCCCGAGGAAATGGGCACATAGTCCGGGTTGCGCTCCCAGACGGCGCGGACGCCGGCGACACGCTCATTGGCCACCCAGCGATAGGGGCCGCTGCCGATCGCCTCCGTCACCTGCTTGTAGGGATCGGTCTCGGCCAGGTGCTGCGGCATGATCGGGCACATGCTCGGCGAGATCTTGCACAGCGCCGTGGGCAGCAGAGGGAACGGCTCCTTGAGTTTGATGAGGATGGTCTTGTCGTCCGGGGCCGACATCTCGTTGGTGACGGCCGCGACCGACTGGCCGAAGCCGTCGCGCGCGCTCCAGCGCTTGATGGAGGCGACGGCGTCGCGCGCCAGCACCTTGTCGCCGTTGTGGAATTTGAGGCCATCCCGGAGCGTGATCTTCCAGGTCTTGCCGTTGTCCTCGACCACATGACCGGCAGCCATCTGCGGCGTCGGCTCGAAGGAGGCGTTCTGGCCGTAGAGCGTGTCGTAGACCATGTAGCCGAAATCGCGGGTCTGGTAGCTCGTGGTCCAGACGGGATCGAGCGAGACGAGATCCACGTCGGGCACGAATTTCAGCACTTTCTTCGAGGCGCCGCTGGCCAATGCTGGAGCGGCCATGCCCGCAGCGGTGGCGGCGGCAGTGCCGGCAAGGAACGTACGACGGCGCATGGTGGCGACCCCCAGGCTGTTGTTGTTGGCCTGATCTTGCACCCGCGCGCCCGCTGCGCGAAGCCTCTTTCATGGAATTCATCGATTGCGTGGTGGTGGGCGCGGGCGTGGTGGGGATCGCGGCCGCGCGGGCGCTGGCGAAGGCCGGGCGCGAGGTGCTGGTGCTGGAGGCGGCGGAGGCCATCGGCACCGTCACCTCGTCGCGTAATTCCGAAGTGATTCACGCGGGAATCTACTACCCCAGGGACTCGCTGATGGCGCGGCTGTGCGTCGAGGGGCGGCGGCGGCTCTACGCGTTTTGCGCCGAGCACGGGGTGCAGGCCTGGCGCTGCGGCAAGCTGATCGTGGCGACGGACGCGGCTGAGGCGGAACGGCTGGCAGGGATCAAGGCGCGGGCCGAGGCCAACGGCGTCGAGGACATGCGGATGCTGACGGCCGCAGAGGCGCGGGCGATGGAGCCCGCGCTCGCCTGCAGCGCGGCATTGCATTCGCCCCACACCGGGATCGTGGACAGCCACGGCTACATGCTGGCGCTGCAGGGCGAGGCGGAGGCGGCCGGGGCGACCTTCGTCTTCCACAGCCGCGTCGAGCGCGGGCGTGTGACGGGGGACGGCGTGGTGATCGAGGCCGCAGGCGAGACGCTTGCCTGCCGCACGCTGGTCAACGCCGCGGGGCTGTGCGCGCCGGCCCTGGCTCGCGGCATCGTCGGAATGCCGAGCCAGATGGTGCCAAGGGAATACTGGGCGAAGGGCAATTATTTCTCGCTGCCCGGCCGGGCGCCGTTCTCGCGGCTGATCTATCCGGTGCCGGTCCCGGGCGGACTTGGCGTGCACCTCACTATCGATCTCGGCGGGCAGGCGAGGTTCGGACCGGATGTCGAGTGGGTGGAGAAGATCAACTACGACGTCGAGCCCGCACGGGCGGGCAGTTTCTACGCGGCGATCCGACGCTACTGGCCGGGGCTGAAGGACGGGACATTGCAACCCGGCTATGCCGGCATCCGGCCGAAGATCGTGCCCAAGGGCGCGCCGACGCAGGATTTTGTCATCCAGGGCCCGGCGGTGCACGGCGTGAAGGGACTGGTGAACCTGTTCGGTATCGAAAGCCCCGGCCTGACCGCCGCGATCGCGTTGGCCGATCTCGTCGTCGCGGCCAGCTAATGGGGCCTGGGGCCGCCGGCCCCAGCGGGCGCGGGCAGAGCCCGTCCCCTATCCCGGATTGAAGAACTTGTAGATCTTCTGCGCCATCTCCCTTGAAATGCCGGGCGCGGCCTCGAGGTCCGCGAGCCCCGCCTGCTTCACGCCGCGGGCCGAGCCGAAATGGTGCAGCAATGCCTTCTTGCGCGCGGGACCGATGCCGGGAATTTCGTCGAGCTCGCTGGTGACGAGGGATTTGGAGCGGCCGGCGCGGTGGGTGGTGATCGCGAAGCGGTGCGCCTCGTCGCGGATGCGCTGCAGGAAGTAAAGCACGGGGTCGCGCGGCGGCAGTTGCATCGGCGGATGGCCGGCTCGGTGGAACCATTCGCGCCCGGCGTCGCGGTCCGGGCCCTTGGCGATGGCGACGAGCGGCACGTCGCCGAGGCCGAGGCCCTCCATCACCGTGGTGGCGGCGGAAAGCTGGCCGGCGCCACCGTCAATGAGCACCAGGTCCGGCAGCGTCTCCTCCTCCTTCAACGCGCGGGAGAAGCGGCGTTCCAGCGTTTCGCGCATCATGGCGAAGTCATCGCCGGGCGCGATGGGGCCGCGGATGGAATATTTGCGGTAGGCGGCCTTGCGAAATCCTTCCGGTCCCGCGACGACCATCACGCCATACGGGTTCGCGCCCATGATGTGGCTGTTGTCGTAGCATTCGATGCGCTCCGGCGGCGCGGGCAGACCGAATGTTTCCGCGACACCAGCGAGGAGCTTTGCCTGGCCGGCGCTCTCCGCGAGCTTGCGCTCCAGCGCCTCGCGCGCATTGGTGAGCGCGTGTTGCACGACATCATGCTTCTCGCCGCGCTGCGGGACAGCGATCTCCACGCGCCGGCGCGAGCCCATGGATTGTGCCTTCAGCGTCAGCGCCTCCTCGACGAGTTCCTGCTCCTCGATCGCGTGGCTCAGCAGGATGAGCGGCGGCGGCGGCTTGTCATCGTAGAATTGCGCGATGAACGCGGCGAGCACTTCGGGAGCCTCGGCGTTGCGCGCGTGTGTGGGAAAATGCGCGCGATTGCCGTTATTGCGGCCGCCGCGAACGAAAAACACCTGCACGCAGCTTTGCCCGGCGTTCTGCCAGACGGCGATGACGTCGGCGTCGCCGAGGCTCGCCGGGTTGATGACGTCGGTGCCCTGCACGGCGGTGAGCGCCCTGATACGGTCGCGGATGGAGGCGGCGCGCTCGAACTCGAGATGTTTCGATGCTGCTTCCATCTCGGTGGCGAGCGCCTGCTGCACGTGGCCGGCGCGGCCGGCGAGGAAGCCACGCGCCTGGTCCACAAGCGCGGCGTAATCCGCTTGCGAAATGCGACCGACGCAAGGGGCGGAGCAGCGGCGGATCTGGAACAACAGGCAGGGCCGCGTGCGGTTGGCGAAGACGGTGTCGGCGCAGGAACGCAGCAGGAAGACGCGCTGCATCGCGGTCACGGTCTGGTTCACCGCCCAGGCGGAGGCGAAGGGACCGAAATAGGACGCCTTGCGGGTGCGCGCGCCGCGATGCTTGGCGATCTGCGGGAAGGGGTGGTCCTCCGTCAGCATCAGCCACGGGTAGGATTTGTCGTCGCGCAGGACGATGTTGAAGCGCGGCTTGAGGCGCTTGATGAGGTTCGCCTCGAGCAGCAGCGCCTCGGCCTCGGTGTGCGTGGTGACGATCTCGAGGCTCACCGTCTCCGAGACCATCCGGCGCAGGCGCTCGGGCAGGCGGGAGAACTGGGTGTAGGCGGTTACGCGCCGACGCAGGGCACGGGCCTTGCCGACGTAGAGCGCATCGCCCTTGGCATCGAGCATGCGGTAGACGCCGGGCGAGAGCGGCAGGGTGGGCAGCGCCGCCTCGATCACCGTGACACCCTTGGGCGTCGGGGCTGGACCGGGCTCTTGCGGGATCTCCGACTCCGTCATGGGTGTGGTGCGCCGCAACAGCAGCGGTTGGGGGACAGGCCTGTGGAAAACCTTGTGGGGAAAACGTCCGGTAACAGGGCTGGGCGGCGGATTTCCGCGGTCCTACACGGGTCGGGGATAAATCCACATGTACCGTAACTATTTGTTTTCATTGATTTTGATTATGGCAAAAGCGTCATAATCTTAACAAAAACGGACATGTGCCTGGAATCGCTTGCCGCCGGCCAGGGGGTGGAAAACTAGCGGCGGCGGCGCTCGACCTCGACCCCGACGCTTGCAGCATCAGGGAGTATGTCGAGCTTCTCCACCCGGACGCGGGCGACCGCGACGCGGGGGTCCTCGAGGCAGGATTCTGCGATGCGCTCGGCCAGCGTTTCGACCAGGCGGACGTGGCCGGCGCCGACGATCGCGCGCACGCGCGCGGCGACCGCGCCATAGTCGACGACCCGGGACAGCACGTCCCGACCGACCGGGGCGCGCGAGAGCGGGCGGGCGCCATCATCTTCCACCGCGAGATCGACGTTGACCCTGATGCGCTGGTGGCGACCGTGCTCGCTCGCGTAGACGCCGATCGCCGCATCGAGCATCAGATCGTGCAGGAAGACATGTCGCAGCGCGAGCCCGGCATCGGCGAAGCGCGGTGTTTCCACCTCATCCTCCTATTCGACGATCGGGCTGCCGCGCTCGGGCGACCACTGCAGGTGCTGGCCGCCGTCGAGCGCCAACATCTGGCCGGTATAGGAGGGGAGCGCCAACACCGCCAGCACCGCGCGCGCGACCTCCTCGGGCGAAGTGGGGCGGCCGAGCGGGGTCGACTCCCACTGGCGGCGGAAATGTTCCGTGGTCTGCCGCGCGTTGGCGAGCGCCGGGCCCGGGCCGATGCCGACGACGCGGATGCGCGGCGCAAGCGCCAGCGCCATGGTCTGCGTCAGCGTCCACAGCCCGGCCTTGCTCAGCGTGTAGGAAATGAAGTGGGGGGTGAGCGACCACACGCGCTGGTCGAGCATGTTGACGACCACACCCTCGGCCGCTTCCGGCAGGGCGCGGGCGAAGTCCTGCATCAGGCGGAAGGGCGCGCGGAGGTTGGCTTCCATATGCGCGTCCCAGGAAGCGCGGGTGACGTCTTCCCACTCGTCGCGCTCGAAGGTGCTGGCGTTGTTGACAAGCACGCCGACGGGACCAAGCGCGGCTGTTGCCGCCTCGATGAGGGTCGCGACCTCGCTCTCGCGCCCGAGGTCGGCTTGCAGCACGCAGGCTGCACCACCCCTGGCGCGCACGGCCCTGGCCGTTGCCTCCGCCTCCTCCCGGCTGTCGCGGGCGTGGATGGCGACGGCGAAACCTGCTTCGGCCAGCGCCAGCGCGATCGCCGCCCCCAGCCGCCGCGCCGCGCCGGTGACCAGCGCGGCGCGCGGAATGGAGGCCGGGATGGCGCTGTTCAAGCCGTGTGGTCGCCCGCGACGCCCTGAAGAGCCGCCTGCGCGGCGGCCAGGCGGGCCACCGGCACGCGGTAGGGCGAGCAGGAAACGTAGTCGAGGCCGACGCTTTCACAGAAGGC
Organism: Pseudomonadota bacterium; assembly: GCA_021785335.1. The sequence continues at coordinate 469 of JAJYFW010000126.1, read as the reverse complement.
GATGGATTGCGGATCGCCGCCATGCTCGCCGCAGATGCCGAGCTTGAGCCCGGGCTTCGTCGCCCTGCCCTTCTCGGCCGCGATGCGCACCAGCGCCCCCACGCCCTCGACGTCGATCGAGACGAACGGGTCGCGCGGCAGGATGCCGGCCTCGACATAGGCGGGCAGGAACTTGCCGGCGTCGTCGCGCGACAGGCCGAACGTGGTCTGCGTCAGGTCGTTGGTGCCGAAGGAGAAGAAGTCGGCGACACCCGCGATTGCATCCGCGGTAAGCGCCGCGCGCGGCAGCTCGATCATGGTGCCGATCGTGTACTCGATCGTGATGCCGGTCTCCTTCGCCACCGCCTCGGCTTGGCCGACGACCTGGGCGCGGGTGATCTCGAGCTCGCGGCGGGCGCCGACGAGTGGGATCATGATCTCCGGCACCGGCGCCTTGCCGCCGGCGCGTATGACCTCGACCGCGCCCTCG
>JAJYFW010000125.1 GCA_021785335.1 Pseudomonadota bacterium | reverse complement strand
GCGCCTCGCCGAGGTGCTGGGCCGCATCCGCCAGATGAGCGCGGAATACGGGCTCGAGGTCGCCAACATCTTCCACGCCGGGGACGGCAACCTGCACCCCCTCGTCATGTTCGACGCCAACGACCCTGAAAGCCAGCAACGGGCGGAGGCGTTCGGCGCGGACATCTTGCGCCTCTGCGTGGAAGTCGGCGGCTGCCTCACCGGCGAGCACGGCGTGGGCGTGGAGAAGCGTGACCTCATGGGCGAGCAGTTCGAGCCCGAGGAACTCGCGTTGCAGCGGCGCATCAAGGGTGCGTTCGACCCCGGCTGGCTGCTTAATCCCGCCAAGGTGTTTCCGCTGGTCGACGCGTGATCGCGCCCGAGCACGAGGCGGACATCCAAGCCGCCGTGGCCGAGGCCGCCGCGACGCATGGCCATTGGCGCATCGCCGGCGGCGGCACGCAGACGGGGCTGGAAGGCGGGCACGACGTCCTTTCGCTCGCGGCGCATCGCGGCATCGTGTTCCACGCGCCGAAGGAACTCGTCGTCCGCGCGCGCGCCGGCACGCCGCTCGCGGAGGTCGAGGCGGCGCTCTCCGCCGAAGGCCAGCACCTGATCGCCGAGCCGCCGGATCTGCGCGCGCTGCTGGCAACGTCCGGCGAGCCGACGCTGGGGGGCGCGGTCGCGACCAACCTCTCGGGGCCGCGGCGCGTGCATGGCGGCGCGATGCGCGACCACGTGCTCGGCCTGCGCTTCGTGACCGGCGAGGGGAAGGTGTTCCGCGCCGGCGGGCGGGTGCTGAAGAACGTCACCGGGCTCGATCTCTGCAAGCTGCTCACCGGCAGCCGCGGCCTCCTGGGCGCGATCACGGAGATCACGCTGAAGGTGCTGCCGGCGCCGGAACGTGTCGGCACGGTCGCGATCGCCGGGCTCGGGCCGGAGGCCGCGGTCCGCGCCATGGCCGCGGCGCTGCGCTCGCCCTTCGCGGTTTCGGCCGCCGCGCATATCGCGCCGGGGGCGGGGCATCCGCGCGGGCTCACCGCCATGCGCATCGAGGATTTCGCCGCCTCCGTCGCCTATCGCTGCGAGCGGCTGCGGGGGGTGCTCGCGGAGCACGGGACGGCCGGGATTCTCTCCGACCACGACAGCCGTGCCTTCTGGCGCCAGGTACGCGATGTGGCGCCGCTCGCGGGGCTCGGTCCCGCGATCTGGCGCGTGACGCTGCGTCCGTCCGCGGCGGCGGCCGTCGCGGCGCGCGTCGAGGCCGCGGGCGGGAGGTGGATGATGGACGGCGGCGGCGCGGTGCTGTTCGTCGCCGGCGAGGCGGCACTCGCGGGCGCGCGCGGGGAGGGCGAGACGTGGGTTGCGCTCAAGGGCGATCCCGTTGCCGTTACGGAACGGCCCGAGATGGCCCGCGTGCGCGCCGTGCTCGACCCGCACCACGTGTTCGCGGCGTCATAGACATGCAGACCAACTTCACGCCCGAGCAGCTCCGCGACCCGGAGATCCAGGTCGCCAACCAGATCCTGCGCACCTGCGTGCATTGCGGCTTCTGCACCGCGACGTGCCCGACCTTCCTGCTGCTCGGCGACGAGCTGGATTCGCCGCGCGGGCGCATCTACCTCATCAAGGACATGCTGGAGGGCAGCCGCGCCGCGGCGGCCGAGGTCGCGAAGCATGTCGATCGTTGCCTCTCCTGCCTCGGCTGCATGACGACCTGCCCCTCCGGCGTGGACTACATGCATCTCGTCGACCACGCGCGCACGCATATCGAGCTGACCTATGCGCGCCCGTGGCACGACCGCATGCTGCGCGCGCTGCTCGCGATGGTGCTGCCGCATCCCTCGCGCATGCGCCTGGCGCTGATGGCGGCCCGCGTGGCGCGACCCTTCGCGCGGCTCGTCCCCTCCGGCGGCACGTTCGGTGCGCGGCTCGCGGCAATGATGCGCCTGGCACCCCGGACGCTGCCGCATCCCGCGGGCGTGGAACGGCCGGCCGTCCATAGCGCGCCGGGCGAGCGGCGCGGGCGCGTCGCCCTGCTCGCCGGCTGCGCGCAGCAGGTGCTTGCCCCCTCGATCAACGAGGCGACGGTGCGGCTGCTCACACGCATGGGCGTCGAGGTGGTGGTCGCGCGCGGCGCCGGGTGCTGCGGCGCGCTCACGCACCACATGGGCAAGCACGACGCGGCGATGATCGCGGCACGCGCCAACATCGAGGCCTGGGCGCGCGAGATCGAGGGGGAGGGGCTGGACGCGATCCTGGTCAACACCTCGGGCTGCGGCACGACGGTGAAGGATTACGGCTTCATGTTCCGCGAGGACCCGAAATGGCGCGATCGCGCGGCGAAGGTCTCGGAACTCGCCCTCGACATCAGCGAATATCTGGAACGCATCGGCTACGCGCCCGCGCGTGAAAACCCCGGCCTGCGCGTGGCCTACCACGCGGCGTGCAGCCTGCAGCACGGCCAGCGGGTGACCGAGGCGCCGAAGAAGCTGCTGCGCGCGGCCGGCTTCGAGGTGGCGGAGCCCGCGGAGGCGCATCTCTGCTGCGGCTCCGCCGGCACCTACAACATGCTGCAGCCGGAACTGTCCGTCCGCCTGCGCGAGAGGAAGCTCGGCAACATCAGCGCGACGCGCCCGGACGTCATCGCCGCCGGCAACATCGGCTGCCTCACCCAGCTTTCGGGCGAGATTCCCGCGGTGCACACGGTGGAACTGCTGGACTGGATGGGCGGCGGGCCGAAGCCTGCCGCCCTGCCGTAGCGCCGCTCAGGCGTAATTCACCATGATCGTCTTCTTGTGGGTGAAGTGCTCCAGCATCGCCTCGAGCGAGGCTTCCTTGCCCAGCCCGGAGCTCTTCACGCCGCCGTAGGACAGGTTGGCCTGCACCACGAGGTTCTGGTTCACCTGCACCAGCCCCGCCTCCAGCCGGTGCGCGAAGCTCATCGCGCGCTTGAGGTCGTTGGTCCAGACCGAGGCGGCGAGGCCGTACTCGCTGTCGTTCGCCTCCGCCAGCACCCCCTCCGCGTCGTCGAAGGGGAACACGCAGGTCACGGGGCCGAAGATTTCCTCCTTCACCAGGCGCGAGGCCTTGGTGAGGCCGGTGAAGATGTGCGGGCGGATGTAGAGCCCCTTCTTCAGCGCCGCGTCCTTCGGCATCGCCGAGCACGCCCGCGCGTGGGCGCCCGCCGTCTTCGCGCCCTCCTCGATATAGGCGGCCACCTTGGCGAACTGCTCGGGCGAGATGATCGTTCCGATATCGGTCTTCTCGTCCAGCGGGTCGCCCATCACCATCGCGTCCACCTTCGCCGCGAGGGCTTCGACGAACCGGTCGTGGATGGAGCGCTCGACATAGATGCGGCTCGCCGCCGTGCAGCTCTGCCCCTGGCGGGTGAAGCGCATGGAGGTGATCGCGCCCGCCACCGTCTTCTCGAAGTCGCAGTCGCCGAACACGATCATCGGCGACTTGCCGCCCAGCTCCAGCGTCACCGGAATGAGCTTGGAGGAGGCCGCGCGGGCCACGATGCGCCCGACCTCGACGCTGCCGGTGAACGTCACCTTGCGCACCAGCTTATGTTCCACCAGCGGCGCGCCGCATTCCGGCCCGTAGCCCGAGAGGATGTTGAAGCAGCCGGGCGGCAGCACGCGGTTCATCAGCTCGCAGATGCGCAGGACCGCGAGCGGCGCCTCCTCCGCGGACTTCACCACCACCGTGTTGCCGGCAACGAGCGCGGGGGCGATCTTGAGCGCCATCAGCAGCATCGGCACGTTCCACGGGATGATGGCGCCGACCACGCCGAGCGGCTCGCGCACCGTGACGCTCAGCACGTCGGGCGCGAAGGGCACGCTCTCGCCCTTCAGCTCGCTGCCGAGCCCGCCGAAGAACTCAAGGATGTCGGCGACGGTGTTCGCCTCCACCCGGCTCTCGGTGCGCAGCGCCTTGCCGGTTTCCAGCGCGATCAGGCGGGCCAGTTCCTCCACGTGCTCGCGCAGCAGCGCGGCGCAGGAGGCGACCATGGCGCCGCGCTTGCGCGCCGGCATGCGTGCCCAGGATTTCTGCGCCTCGGCGGCGTTCTTCACCGCCGCGTCCACGTCCGCCGCCTCGCCGAGGGCGGCGTTGCCGATCGGCTCGCCGGTCGCGGGGTTGATCACGTCGAAAGTCTTGCCGGAGATGGCGGGAACGAGCTTGCCGCCAATGAGGTGGCGGCCGGAAAGCGCACGGGCGAGGGCGGCCTGGTCCAGCGTCGGCGCCGAGGGGAGGGCCGGAGCGATGTCGGGGCGGTCGTTCATGCGTTTTCCTCCGCGAATGGGCCTGGCGGGCTTGCGTCCGCCGGACGGCATGCCAAGAAGCTTGGCCGAGTATGGGCGGCGGTATGGACCCGTGCGCCCAAGGTAACAAGAGATCGGGAACGAGAGCGAATGGACGAGACCAAGCCGAGCGGGCCGCTCGCCGGACTGCGGGTGCTGGACCTCACGCGGGTGCTGGCGGGGCCGACCTGCACGCAGATGCTGGGCGATCTCGGCGCCGAGGTGATCAAGATCGAAAAACCGGGCTCCGGCGACGACACCCGCGGCTTCGCGCCGCCGGTGATGGCGCCGACCGGGGAGAGCGCCTATTTCCTCGGCGTCAACCGCAACAAGCGCTCGCTCTCGCTCGACATCGCGAAGCCCGAGGGCCAGGCGATCGTGCGCCGTCTGCTCGCCGGCTGCGCGATCCTGGTGGAGAATTTCAAGGTCGGCGCGCTCGCCAAATACGGGCTCGGCTACGAAAACCTCAGGGACGAGTTCCCGGGCCTGATCTACTGCTCCATCACCGGCTTCGGGCAGACCGGGCCCTACGCGCCGCGCCCCGGCTATGACTCGCTGATCCAGGCGATGGGCGGCGTGATGAGCCTCACCGGCGAGCCCGAGGGCCTGCCGCAGAAGGTGGGCGTGCCGGTGGCGGACGTGTTCGCCGGGCTCTATGGCTGCATCGGCATCCTGGCGGCCCTGCGCCATCGCGAGCGCACCGGGGAGGGCCAGCAGATCGACATCGGCATGCTGGACACGCACGTCGCCTGGCTCGCCAACCAGGCGATGAACTACCTCGCGACGAAGGAAGACCCGCCGCGGCTCGGCAACCAGCACCCGAACATCGTGCCCTACCAGGTCTTCCCCACCGCGGACGGGCACGTGGTGCTCTCGGTCGGCAACGACCCCACATTCAAGCGCTTCTGCGAGGCGATGGGGATCGAGCACCTGCTGGCGGACGAGCGCTTCGCCACCAACGCCGCGCGCGTCTCCAACCGCAAGCTGGTGACGGACACGCTGACGCCGGTGATGCAGGCGCACCCCACAGCATGGTGGGTGGAAAAGCTGGAATCGCTCAAGATCGGCGGCGGGCCGATCAACCGGCTCTCCCAGGTCTTCGCCGACGAGCAGGTGCGGGCACGCGGCATGGTGGTGACGATGGCGCACCCGAAGGCGCCGGACGGGATCGCGGTGGTGGCCAACCCGGTGAAGCTCTCCGCGACGCCGCCGGACTACCGCCTGCCGCCGCCGCTGCTCGGCCAGCACACGGAGGAGGTGCTGGGCGACCTGCTCGGCATGTCCGGCGCCGAGGTCGCGCGGCTGCGCGAAGAGGGGGTGGTGTGACCCGCGTCCGCCGCGCCGTGCCCGCGGACGCCGCCGCGCTGCACGCACTCAAATGGGCGCTCGACGAGGAGACGCATTTCATGATGCTGGAGCCCGGCGAGCGCTCGCCGGACATCGGGCCAGAGCAGCGCGAGATCGAGCGGGACGGGGTGTTCGTCGCCGAGGCCGATGGCGAGCTTGTCGGCTACGTGCAGGCGGAGCGCGGCAGCTTCCGCCGCGTGCACCACCTCGCCACCATCGTCATCGGCGTGCGCGCCCACGCCTCCGGCAAGGGCATCGGCTCGGCGCTGCTCACGGCGGCGCACGAATGGGCGGCGGCGCAGGGCATCACGCGGCTGCAACTCGACGTCGATGCCGAGAACACGCGCGCCATCGCCCTCTACGAGCGGTTCGGCTACCGGATCGAGGGGACGAAGCGGCAGTCGATGCTGGTCAACGGCGCCTTCGTCGACGACCACATCATGGCGCGGCTTTCGGTCTAGCCCACGCCGCTTCCGGCAGCGCCGCCGGCAGCAGCGAGGCGCCGTAGACCAGCCCGCTCAGCGC
>JAJYFW010000124.1 GCA_021785335.1 Pseudomonadota bacterium | reverse complement strand
AGCGCAACAACCAGCGCGACGACGCAGGCCGCCACGGCGACCCGAAGCAAGCCTAAGGCGAAGCGTACAGCGGCCGCAAAGCCGGCAGCGGCCGAAGAAGGCCGTCAGACCAAGCAGGCGATCCTCGTCGACCTGCTGCAGCGCCCCGAGGGTGCTTCCATCGCCGAGCTGGTGAAGGCCACCGGCTGGCAGAACCACTCCATCCGCGGCGCCATCAGCTTCACCCTCAAGAAGAAGCTCGGCCTCAACGTCATCTCGCAGCGCGACGAGGGACGTGGCCGCGTCTACCGCATCGCCAAGCCCACGAAGGCATCCGGTGGCCGCACCAAGAAGCGCTCGTGAGCGGGTGCGATCTGGACGAGCGGCTGCGGTCGCTGGCGACCATGGACATCGCAGCCCTACGCGCCGAGTGGCGGCGCTTGTATCGAGTGGCGCCGCCCTCTCGTGTGCGTCGCGACCTCCTCACCCGCGGCATCGCCGACAAGTGGCAGGAGGCAGCCCTGGGCGGATTGCCCGGTGCCATCCGTCGCCGCCTGCTCGCCTTGGCCGAGGGCGGGGAGGAAGAGGGTGGTGAGGCCCGGGCGCAGCCAGCACCTCGCCTCCGCCCCGGCACCCGTCTCCTCCGCACCTGGCGAGGCCGCACCCTGAGCGTCACGGTGATGGAGGAAGGCTTCCTCTTTGAGGACCGCCGCTACACCTCCCTCACCGAGATCGCCAACGCCATCACCGGCGCCCACTGGTCCGGCCCCAGGTTCTTCGGCTTGGCGAAGGCGCGGCCTGTGCTCGGCAGTCCTTCAACCAGCGATGAAGGGGCTTCCGATGCCGGCTAAGAGCAGGGCAGGGGATCGCTCCCCGGTGGGAAGCACCGGCGGCACGGTCCGCCGCTGCGCCATCTACACCCGCAAATCCTCCGAGGAGGGCCTGGAGCAGAGCTTCAACTCTCTCGACGCCCAGCGCGAAGCCTGCGAGGCGTACATTGCCAGCCAGCGCCACGAGGGCTGGCGCGTCCTGCCCACCGCCTACGATGATGGCGGCATCTCCGGCGGCACCATGGACCGGCCCGCCCTGCTGCGCCTCCTGCGGGACATCCGTGACCGCAAGGTCGACCTGGTCGTCGTCTACAAGGTCGATCGCCTCACAAGGTCGCTGGCCGACTTCGCCAAGATCGTCGAGGTGTTCGACGCCAACGGCGCCTCCTTCGTCTCGGTCACCCAGCAGTTCAACACCGCCAGCAGCATGGGCCGCCTGACCCTCAACATGCTGCTCTCGTTCGCCCAGTTCGAGCGCGAGGTCACGGGCGAGCGCATCCGCGACAAGATCGCCGCCTCCAAGCGCAAGGGTATGTGGATGGGCGGTGTCCCACCCCTCGGCTACGACATCCAGGACCGAAACCTGGTCATCAACGAGGAGGAAGCCCGGACCGTGCGCCACATCTTCGAGACGTACGTCACCCTCGGCGCCGTCCGCCTCCTCCACGAGCAGATCAACGAAGAGGGCATCACCACCAAGGAACACACATCCGCCAAGGGCAACAGCTACGGTGGCCGGCCGATCTCGCGCGGCCATCTCTACCGCCTGCTGCAGAACCGCCTCTACCGGGGCGAGATCACCCACAAGGACCAAACCTACCCCGGCCAGCACGAGCCCATCATCGACCAGGATCTCTGGAACCAAGTGCAAGCCCAACTGGAGCAGAACCGCGACGAGCAACGCGCCCAGCACACCACCATCCAGACCAGCCTGCTGGCCGGCCTCGTCACGGATCAGCAAGGCGACAAACTGGTCCCGACCTACGCATCCAAGAGCGGCAAACGATACCGATACTATGTCTCCCAGAGCCTCATCACCGGCACCCGGAAAAGCGCTCCCCATGCTATCCGTGTCCCCGCCGCGGATCTGGAGCGGCTGGTCGCGCAACGGCTCTGCCGCTGGCTCACCAGCCCTGCCGACCTGATGGACGCGATCGCCTCAAACGTCACGGCAGCGAAGCATCCCGCAATCATCACCGCGGCCAACAAGCTCGCCACCACCTGGAACGTCACGCCGACCAACAACCGACGCGACGTCCTGCAAGCCATTACCGAGCGCGTCACCATCACCGACGCACGCATCGCGATCGCCATCCGGCCGCTCGCGCTTGCTCAGCATCTGCTTGGCAAGAGCAGCGGCGGCATCGGCGCAGAGACCGAAGGCGACGCCAACCTCGAGGATCCTGTCGTCCTCATGATTGATGCGCAGCTTTGCCGGACTGGGCTGGCCATGAAGCTCGTGGCCGAAGGACCGGAGGCTGTCCCGCAGCCCGATCCAACGCTGATCCGCTTGCTCGCCCGGGCGCATGCGATGCGCAGGGCACTCGAGACCGGTCATCACGACAGCATCGACGCCTGCGCCAACGCGATGGGCGTCACGGACTCCTACTTCAGTCGCATTGTCCGGCTGGCCTACCTCGCCCCCGACATCACCACGGCCATCCTTGATGGTCGCCAGCCCGCGAACGTCACGGCCGCGCGGCTCTCCCAGACCAGCGAGTTGCCGCTCGCCTGGAGCGAGCAGTGCCGCGTCCTCGGCTTCGCCTGAAGCCCCATAGGCTACTCAACTGATGCGCTTTGGTACCCCTCGCTGGGCAGCGGCGATGCAGCGAACCGTACCAAAAATACTGCCCTCAGAGACGCAGGCGCCGGAAGCCCTCAAAACCCCGTCAGAGACCGTCTCTGGCGTCGCTCGGCGACCATCGCGCCTCTAAAAATAGCCGGCAAAACGCGGCAATTTTTGCTTAAGTCGAATTGCCGAAAAACTGAGCCTTAAGAATGACTTACGCTGGCGGAGAGGGTGGGATTCGAACCCACGGTACGCTTACACGCACAACGGTTTTCGAGACCGTCCCGATCGACCACTCCGGCACCTCTCCCGCGGCCGCGCTCTTAGAAGATAGGGCGCGGGGTTGCAAACGGCTTCCGCCGCCGCCATGCCGAAAGGGCCGGAATTCCCGCCCTTTCCCCCACGCCCCGCCCGCAACCCAGGGTTTCGTTGACACCGGCCGCTCCTCCGCTATAAGCCGCGCTTCCCCGGCGGCAGGGTGCCCTTTCGCCGCCCATTGTTTTGTCGTTTGCCGAGGCCATCATGTTCGCCATCATCCGCACCGGCGGTAAGCAGTACCGCGTTACCGAGAACGCGGTGCTGAAGGTCGAGAAACTTCCGGCCGAGGCCGGCGAGACCGTCACCTTTACCGACGTGCTCGCGGTCGGCGGCGAGGGCGGTCTCACGCTCGGCGCGCCGACCATAGCCGGCGCTTCCGTCACGGCCACCGTCATCGCCCAGGACCGGCTCGAGAAGGTCGTCATCTTCAAGAAGCGCCGCCGGCAGAACTCCCGCCGCAAGGGCGGCCATCGCCAGCACGTCACCGTGCTGCGCGTCGCTGGCATCAGCGCGTCGTGAATTTCGGCATCCAGGCCGCGTAGGGCCCAGGGCAAGGAAGGACCAGCACCATGGCACACAAGAAAGCCGGCGGCTCCTCGCGCAACGGCCGCGACACGGAAGGCCGGCGCCTCGGCGTCAAGAAGTTCGGCGGCGAGCACGTTATCGCCGGCAACATCATCATCCGCCAGCGCGGCACCAAGGTGAAGCCGGGCCAGAATGTCGGGCTCGGGCGCGACCACACCATCTTCGCGCTCGTCGAGGGCCGCGTCGCCTTCGCGCGCGCCGCCAACGACCGCGTCGTCGTCTCCGTCACCCCGCTGCCGGCGGCCGCCGAATAACCGCGCCCTCCCCTCAGCAGGACGAACCCGGGGGTCGGCGCTAGCCGGCCCCTTTTTCGTATTCGCCACCATGAAATTCCTCGACCAGGCCAAGATCTATTGCCGCTCCGGCGACGGGGGCGACGGGGTAGTCGCGTTCCGGCGCGAGAAGTACATCGAGTTCGGTGGCCCGGACGGCGGCGACGGAGGCCGGGGCGGCGACATCGTCGTCACCGCCGTCGCGAACCTGAACACGCTGATCGACTTCCGCTACGCACAGCATTTCCGCGCGAAGAAGGGCGGCAACGGCTCCGGCGCCGACCGCACCGGCGCCGCCGCCCCCACGGTCGTCATCCAGGTTCCCATCGGCACCCAGATCCTCGACGAGGACCGCGAGCTCCTGCTCGCCGACCTCGACAAGCCGGGCAAGCGCATCGTGCTCCTGAGGGGTGGCGATGGCGGCTTCGGCAACGCGCATTTCAAGTCCTCGACCAACCGCGCGCCGCGCCGCGCCACCAAGGGCCATCCCGGCGAGGAACGCTGGGTCTGGCTGCGCCTCAAGCTCATCGCCGATGCCGGGCTCGTCGGCCTGCCCAACGCCGGCAAATCCACCTTCCTCGCCGCCGTATCCGCCGCGCGTCCGAAGATCGCGGACTATCCCTTCACCACGCTGCACCCCCAGCTCGGTGTCGTCCGCCCGGACGCCACGCACGAGTTCGTCCTCGCCGACATCCCGGGCCTTATCGAGGGTGCGCACGAAGGGGCCGGCCTCGGTGACCGCTTCCTCGGCCATGTCGAGCGCTGCCGCGTGCTGTTCCACCTCATCGACGGTGCTGCGGGCGACGTGGTGCGCGCCTGGCGCACCATCCGCAGCGAGCTCACGGAATACGGCCACGGTCTTGCCGAGAAACCCGAGATCATCGGCCTCAACAAGGCAGATGCGATGACCCCGCGCCAGATCTCCGCCCGCCGCGCCGCCCTCCAGCGCGCGAGCGGCGCACCGGTCGTGGTGCTCTCGGCCGCCGCCCGCCAGGGCACGGACGAAGCCGTTGCCGCCATCGCCAGGGCGCTCGCCGCCGCGCGCGAGGAGGAGCCATGAACCGCGCCGGGGACCGGCCGTGAACCTCGACGCTGCGCACCGCATCGTGGTCAAGATCGGCTCCGCGCTGGTGGTCGACCCCGCGCTCGCCGCCCCACGCGCCGCCTGGCTCGCTGGCATCGCCGAGGACATCGCGCAGCTGCGCGAGCAGGGCAGGGAAGTCGTCGTCGTCTCCTCCGGCGCCATCGCGCTCGCCCGCCGCGCGCTCGGCCTCACCCGCGGCAACCTGCGGCTGGAGGAGAAGCAGGCCGCTGCCGCCGTGGGCCAGATCCGCCTTGCCGGCGCATGGAGCGAGGCGCTCGCGGCCCGGGACATCACCGCGGCCCAGCTCCTCCTCACGATGGAGGACACCGAGGACCGCCGCCGCTACCTCAACGCCCGCGCGACGCTGGAGACGCTGCTTGGACTGCGTTGCGTTCCCGTTATAAACGAGAATGACACCGTCGCTACGGCGGAAATCCGTTTCGGCGACAACGACCGCCTCGCCGCCCGCGTCGCCGAGATGCTGCGCGCCGACGCGCTTGTCCTGCTCTCGGACATCGATGGGCTCTACACTGCCGATCCCCGCCGCGACCCGGACGCCAGCCACATCCCGGAGGTCACCGGCCTCACCCCGGAGATCGAGGCGATGGCCGGTGACCCGCCGCCCGGCTACTCCTCTGGTGGGATGCGCACCAAGCTTGCTGCCGCACGCATCGCGACCGGCGCCGGGGTCGCCATGGCCATCGCGCTCGGCCACACCGAGCGTCCGCTCTCGGCCATGCTCGCGGGCGCTCGCTGTACCTGGTTCCTGCCGCGGCCCGAGGGTCGCAGCGCGCGTCAGCGCTGGATCCTTGGCTCGCTCGCGCCGCAGGGCCGCCTCGTCATCGACGCCGGCGCCGTGCGTGCCCTGCGTGCCGGCCGCTCGCTGCTGCCCGCGGGCGTGCGCGGCGTGGACGGCGCCTTCGATCGCGGCGACGCGGTCGAGATCGTGGGCCAGGACGGTGCCGCCCTCGCCCGCGGCCTCTGCGCCTACGCCAGCGCCGATGCCGCGCGCATCGCCGGCCACCGCTCGGCCGACATCGAGGCGATCCTCGGCTGGCGCGGCCGCGACGAGATGATCCACCGCGACGATCTGGTGCTGCTGCACGCGAAAATGGCATAACGCGCGGCAGGGGAGGGACCATGGATATCGGGCAGACCGAGACGACAACGGACGCCACGACCTGGATGCGCGAGGCGGCCACCCGCGCCCGCGTCGCCTCCCGCGCCATCGCCGTCGTCGGCGCCGAGGCCCGCACCGCCGGTCTCCTAGCCGCCGCCAAACTGTTGCGTGATCGAACTGATACTATCG
>JAJYFW010000123.1 GCA_021785335.1 Pseudomonadota bacterium | reverse complement strand
ACGATGTTCACCGCCCCGCGCGAGAAGCGCACCCAGGACTACATCACCGGCCGGTTCGGCTGAGGAGGAGCGATGCCCGAAAGCGCCGAGCATATCGTCAAGAGCTATGAGCAGGAGCTGAAGCATCTCGCCGGGCTCATCACCGAGATGGGCGGCATGGTGGAGAGCCAGGTGAGCCTCGCCACCAACGCCGTGCTCGACGGCGACGCTGAGCTTGCGGCGAAGGTCGTCGAGGGCGACGCCAAGGTGGATGCGATGGAGCGCGACATCGAGGCGTTCGTGATCCGGCTACTGGCCCTGCGCCAGCCGGTCGCGGGGGATCTGCGCCAGATCGTGGCGGCGCTGAAGATGACGGGCGACCTCGAGCGGATCGGGGACTACGCGGCGAACGTGGCCAAGCGCAGCATCGTGCTGGGGCAGTATTCGCTGCCGTTCAGCCTCGCGGGGCTCGGACACATGTCGCGGCTGGTGCAGGAGAACCTCAAGGCGATCGTCGATGCGATCGGCGAGAAGGATGCCGAGAAGGCGCTGCACGTCTGGCGGTCCGACGAGGCGATCGACGGGTTCTACAACGCGATCTTCCGCGAACTGATCACGTACATGATGGAGGACCCGCGCAACATCACGCCGTGCACGCACCTGCTGTTCATCGCCAAGAACCTGGAACGGATCGGCGACCACGCGACCAACATCGCGGAGACGATCCATTACGCGGTGACCGGCACGCCGCTCTCCGAGGCGCGACCCAAGGCGGATACCTCCGCCTATGCGGTGGTGCGGCCGAGCGGGGGCAGCGAGTGATCCGGACCGCGACGATGGAAAGGGCGCGCGGCGGGGAGGCAGGCGGGCGACCGGTGGTGCTGGTCGTCGAGGACGAGGCCGCGCTGGCAACGATGCTGCGCTACAACCTCGAGAAACAGGGCTACGTGGTCGAGGAGGCGGCCGACGGGCAGGAGGCGCTGACGCGCATCGCCGAGGCGCCGCCGGACCTGGTGCTGCTCGACTGGATGCTGCCGACCGTCTCCGGGCTCGAGGTGTGCCGGCAGATCCGTCGCCGGCCGCAGACGCGCGACCTGCCGGTGATCATGGTGACGGCACGCGCGGAGGACCAGGACGCGGTGCGCGGGCTCAACACCGGCGCGGACGACTACATCGCCAAGCCGTTCAGCATCGAGGCGCTGCTGGCGCGGGTGCGCGCGCTGCTGCGGCGGGCCAGCGCCGTGCCGGGCAAGGGCAAGCTCTCCTTCCACGACATCACGATGGATCTCGCGGCGCATCGCGTCTATCGCAACGACCGGCCGGTGCACCTGGGACCGACGGAGTTCCGGCTGTTGGAGTTCCTCATGCAGCACCCGCGGCGCGTGTTCACGCGCGAGGAGCTGCTGGACGCGGTGTGGGGCAAGGACATCCATGTCGAGCCGCGCACGGTGGACGTCCATATCCGTCGGCTGCGCAAATCCATCAACGGCGAGGGCGAGCTCGACGTGGTGCGTACCGTGCGCGCGGCGGGGTACGCTCTGGATACCGACGCGATCTGACCGCGGGGTTGCGCGGGCGGGGGTTCCGCCGCAGCGTGGCGGCACGCTTCATACGGATATGCCGCCATGCCTCCCGCGCCCGATTTCCGCGTCGCCATCATCCCGGTCACGCCGCTGCAGCAGAACTGCACGCTGCTGTGGGAGGAGGCGACGAAGCGCGCCGTGGTGGTCGATCCGGGTGGGGATGCGCCGGAGATCATGCGCGGCATCGAGCATCTGGGGCTCACGGTCGAAGCGCTGTGGCTCACTCACGGGCATCTCGATCACGCGGGCGGGGCGAAGGCGCTGAAGGCGGCGCTGGAGGAGCGGCAGGGCGACGATGTGCCGCTGATCGGACCCGATGCGCGCGACCGGTTCCTGCTGGAGGGGATCGAGGAGAGCGCGCGGCGGTTCGGGCTTTCCGGGCTCGAGAACGTGCTGCCGGACCGGTGGCTCGCGGAAGGCGAGACGCTGACGCTCGGGCCGCTGCGTTTCGACGTGCTGCACTGCCCGGGGCATACGCCGGGGCATGTGGTGTTCGTCGAGCGGGCGCGGCGGTTCGCGATCCTGGGCGACGTGTTGTTCCGCGGCTCGGTAGGGCGGACCGATTTTCCCTATGGCGACCATGCGGCGCTGATCGGCGCCATCCGCGCGAAGCTGCTGCCGCTGGGCGACGACATCATGTTCCTGTGCGGGCATGGCGAGGGCTCGACACTGGGGATCGAGCGGCGGACGAATCCGTTCCTGCAGGACGACGCCGATGCAGCGTGAGGCTCTGATCGGCATCGGCGTCTGCGACATCGCTTTGCAGTTACGCGGCAAGATGGTGCCGGCGCCGCACAGGCCGGCACGCATCGCCAACGGGACCGGATGGTCGCAGGTCTGCGCCATGCCGACGTGCTTCGGAGAGGTCGCGGATCCGGAGTTCGCCAAGGGCGAGGACGTGATGCTCATGCCCGCCCCCGCGACCGAGGTGCAGTTCGGGGCCGCGGACGGGGCGGCGAAGACCTGGCTCGGGCAGGAGTTCCACGGCACCTATCTCGCGCACAAGCGGGCGGAGTTGCGCGAAATTGCGGGGCTCGACGAGGCGGCGATGTGCGCGCGCTACGCCGGGGTTTACTGAAGCGCGCCGGCAGGGGGATTCCGGCCGGAAACGAGATGAAAACCACTGCTTTATAGAAGCCGCAAGCGGCGCTGTTTTTTGGTGCGACGCGACAGGCTCCGGGTTAGGGTTTCGGCATGGGATTTGCGGAGAATCTCGAACGGCTGATGCACGAGCGCGGGCTTTCGCGCCGGCAGATCGCGCAGCGCCTGGGCATCACGCAGCAGGCGGTGGGGCAATGGTTCCGGAGCGCCAACCCGACGTTTCCGGCGCACCGCATCCAAGACATCTGCGCGATCCTCGGCGTTACGCCGAACGAGTTGCTGGGAGACGGGCTGGCGGGCGCCGGTCCGGGCGTGCGCGAGGCGCAGGGGCGGCTCGACGATACCGTCGTCAGCGAGCGGCTGCGGGCGGAGGATGAGGAATTCGCCGAAGTTTCCGATGCGGTGCTGCACATGCTGCGGGAGGCCGGCATGCCGACGGACCAGCGCACCATCGCGATCGTGGCGCAGCGCGTCTGGCGGGATGTGCGGGCACTTGGCCGGCAGATGCCATTCGCCGAGCGGCTGGAACTGACGCTTTCGGAGCGGCGTTCGGCGATCGAGAACAAGTGGCGCGAGGCGATCCGGGACTGAACCGCGCTGGCCGGCGCGGGCGAGCCGGGGCACGGCCGACAAATCAGGGAGTTGGAGGCCGGCATTGGGCCTACGCGACGGACGCACGCCCGCCAAATTGTAAGGTGTGTTTTATTTTACTTGTGGGGTTATGAAAGTTGTGCTTTCTTTTTGCCGTGATCGACAGGTGCCCATCCCGTCAGGGCGTTTCAGCGGGACGCCTCCGGCAGGGCCGCGGCATCGCCGGGCCCGGCCCTGAGGGAAGCCGCGTGCAGGCGCGGTGGCGACGTCGATCGGACGCAACCACGACGCGCGGCGCTGCCCCGCGGACACGCAGCATGGAGGTTCACGCGATGACATCCCTTGCAGCCACGCTCGCCCAGCTTCGCGACGGCGAGACGTCGACGCAGCGTGTGGCGCAGTTCGATGCCGCGATCGCGCTTGCGGCGCGCATCGAGCGGGAGCTTGCCGAGGCCGCGCGCGCGCTCGCGGTCCTGCACGAGGAGTATCGCGAGGAGGCGGAACTTGCCGAGCGCGAGGCAGAGGTACGCCGTGCCGGAGAGGAGGCACGCGAGGCCGCCATCGCAGTCGCCTGCGCCAGCGGCAAGCTCGTCCGCTTCCCCCCTGGGCGCGCTTACCGTTGCGTGATCGAATCGGATTCCGATCTCGGCGTGGCGTGACGAGAGATCTCGCGGCTACCAGACGACCGGGTGGGTCGCGCCGGTGCGGACGTTCACCAGGCCCTGGGGCACCGCCTCGGTTGGGGCGACGAGGGCCCAGCGCCACGGCGAGCAGGTGAGGGTCGCGGAGGCAAGGCGTTCCGGGAAGCCCTTTGGCCAGCGCGGCGAATAGGTGGGCTCGTGCATCCAATCGACCGCCTCGGCGGCGCGGTAAAGTTCCTGCATTTCGGTGTCGAGCTCGGCTGCGGGGCGCGCGGTCATGAGGCCAGCGATTTCGTAGCGAACCGTGGCGGCGAGGCGGTTGCGCACGACCAGCGCCCAGCCGCCCTGTTGCGCGGCGACGGCGTTGACCGCCTGCGCCATCGCCGCGTCGCAGGAGCCGACGGCCCAGATGTTGTGCGTGTCGTGGCCGAGGGAGCTGGCAAGCGCCGTGCCCCCGGTCGCCGGGCCGCAGCCGCGCCAGAACATGCGCGCGACGCCGCCCTTGCCCGTATGGCGGTCGGTGATCGCGAATTTGGTGATGGCGCGGGCGGGGTCTCGCTGGACAGCGCCTTCCGCGACCGGCAGGTCCTCGACGAGGAAATCGTCCGCCCAGTGGAATGGGCGTAGGACGGCAGCGTGCATCGTCGCCCGACCCGGGGTGGCGGCGATGCGGAAATCGTCGGCCGTGAGGTCGCGGCCGATTTTGACCGTGCGCGTGGCCCAGTCCGGCCAGGCGATCCGGGGAACAGGAGCGAGGTAGCCAGCGCCGGCGGCGACGGGGCGGCCATCCGCCCAGACCTCGGCGATTTCAAGCGAGGGGACGTCGCGGAGCAGCACGATGTCGGCATAGCGGCCAGGGGCGAGCGAGCCCACCCAGGGCGTGAGGCGCATGTGGCGCGCGGGGTTGATCGTTACGCAGGCAATTGCGGCTTCAGGTGCGAGGCCGTAACGGATGGCGGTGCGGACGTTGTGGTCGGTGGCGCCGAGGCGCAGCGTGTCCGAGGCGCTGCGGTCGTCGGTGGCAAAGGCGATCTGCGACCAGTCCGACAGGCCCGAGGTGAGCAGGCCGGGGATGACGTCCTCCATGGCGTGGACGCGCAGCTCGACGAAGATGCCGCGGACGAGTTTCTGCCAGACTTCCGCCGTGGTCGCGGCCTCATGGTCAGAAGCCAGGCCGGCGGCAGCGAAGGCGGAGATGGAGGCAGGGTCGGTGAGGCCGGCGCCGTGGCCCTCCACAACGCCGCGAGCGGCCAGCGTCGCCTCGATCATGCCCCAGAGGCGTTCGTGGGACGGGTTCGAGGCGTCCCAGACGGCGGGCCAGTCCATCACCTCGTCGAGGCCGGCGACGCGCGGGTCTGCCATGAAGGCGGCTTGTTCAGCCGCACCGTAGTGGCCACCAGAATTTTCCCAGGCAGTGGGCGGGACGGCGGAGCCGGGCAGCGGAAAAATCTTGAGCGGTGAGCCGCGCTTCCGGGGCTCAAGCCAGAATTCGAGGTTGCGGGGACCCACGACGTTGGAGAGTTCGTGGCTCGCCTCGCAGGTCCAGGTGTTGCCGTGGGGGACGACGAGAGCGGCCTCGAATTCCGGCGTGAGGTGGGAGCTTTCGATGTGCTTGTGTACCTCGCCGAAGCCGGGGACGGCCGAGAGATCCCGGCGGTCGACACGCTCGACAGCCTTTGCGGGACATGTGCCGGCGTCGCCGGTCCAGGCGATGCGGTTGCCGGCGATGGCGATTTCCTGGTCCGCGCGCCAGGTGAGGGTGTGAACGTCGAGCAGGCGGCCGACGCGCAGCAGGCGATCGGCCGGGGCGCGGCCGAGGGCGACGAGGGCGAGATGGCGGCGGACGCGCGTCTCCTCGCCGGCGGTCGCTTCCATCAGTGCACCAGGTCGCGGGTCATGGTTTCGATGCCGGAAAGGGTGAGCGGGTACATTCGCCCCTCCATCAGCTCGTGGATGAGGCCGACGGACCCGTCCTCCCGCCAGGACTGGCGCGGGCGGGGGTTGAGCCAGGCGGCGCGGCGGAAATGCGCGGTGAGGCGCTGCAGCCAGACGGCGCCGGATTCCGCGTTCCAGTGCTCGACGCTGCCGCCCTCGTGGGTGATCTCGTACGGGCTCATCGTGGCGTCGCCGACGAGGATGAGCTTGTAGTCCGGGCCATAGGTGCGCAGGACCTGTTCCGTGGGGAGCATGTTGTCGGCGCGGCGGCGATTGGCGGTCCAGAGCCGTTCGTAGGGACAGTTATGAAAGTAGAACGAAACCAGATGCTTGAACTCGGCGCGGGC
>JAJYFW010000122.1 GCA_021785335.1 Pseudomonadota bacterium | reverse complement strand
AGGGTGGACAGAACCGGTCCCGGCTCCATCTCGATACCCTCGATGACCCGATGCAGTTGCAGCCGCGTGCGCACCAGGCTCCAGCGATGATGCACGATGGTCGCGTGCTCGAACTGCACGACCGTCGCGCGCGCCACCGCGTTGAGCGTTTCACCGGTGGCGTCCGACACCAGATGGAGATTGAGCTTGTTGTCCATGAGGTGAGGATAACGGGGATAACCTCGCGTTACATCCCACCCGGCGCCAATCCCGGGGACAGACGCGAGCACCGGATGACCTGCGTTGACATATTCCCTGAACGTGCAGAACGAAAAATAAATATGGAAAATCAATATTTTATCGATAATGGTGCCTGTGGACACCGGCTTGGCCAACCGCGGGCTCATGGGGTTCCCCGCAACCCACAGCCCTGCTACCGCCCCATCCTCTTAAATTCTCTTCTTTGGAATTGATGACATGACGAAGCGGCTCCTTCGCGTCCTGAACGGCGAGCGGCTCGACCCTCCCCCGCTCTGGCTGATGCGCCAGGCCGGCCGCTACCTGCCGGAATACCGCGCGACACGGGCCGAGGCCGGCGGCTTCCTGGATCTCTGCATGAACCCGGCCCTGGCGGCAGAAGTGACGCTGCAGCCGCTGCGCCGCTACGACTTCGACGCCGCGATCCTGTTTAGCGACATCCTGGTGCTACCCTGGGCACTGGGCCAGGGCCTGACCTATGGCGAGGGCGAAGGTCCGCGCCTGCCGCCGATCCGCGATGCGGCGGGGCTCGCGACCCTCCGTCTCGACCAGGTAGCCGAACGCACCGCGCCGGTACGCGAGGCGGTGCGGCTGATCGCGCGGGAACTCGGGGATGCGGCGCTGATCGGCTTTGCCGGCGCCCCCTTCACCGTGGCTTGCTACATGGTCGACGGGCGCGGCGGCGATTTCCTCGAAACCCGGACGCTTGCCTTCCGCGATCCCGGCTTCCTTGTGGCGCTGATCGACCTGCTCACCGAGGGCACGATCGCGACCCTCGCCGGCCAGATCGAGGCGGGAGCGGAGGCGGTGATGCTGTTCGATACCTGGGCCGGGCTGCTGCCGCCGAGCCTGTTCGCCGCCCACGTCATCGCACCCGCCAAACGCATCACGCAGGCAATACGGGCGCGGTTTCCCACGGTTCCGGTAATCGGCTTCCCCCGCCTCGCCGGCGCCAGCCTCGCCACCTATGCCAGGCAGACCGGCGTACAGGCGGTGGGCATGGACACCCAGACCGATCCCGCGACCCTGCCGCCGGACCTCGTCGTCCAGGGCAACCTCGATCCGCTGGCGCTGCTGGCGGGCAGCGAGGCACTGGCGCGGGAAGTCGCCGCGGTCCGCCGCGCGGTCGGACACCGGCCGCACATCTTCAACCTCGGCCACGGCATCCTGAAGGAAACGCCGCCGGAGAACGTCGCGCGCCTCGTGGAGCTGGTACGCGCCCAATGATATTTTGCATCGCAGCAATTCCGGCTAGACCCCGCCCGTGAACCGGCCGCGCATCGCCATCGTGCTGTTCAACCTCGGCGGGCCTGACCGGCCCGAGGCCGTGCGCCCGTTCCTGCGCAACCTGTTCTCCGACCCGGCGATCCTGCGCGTGGGCCCGCTGCTGCGTCCCTTCCTCGCGCGGCTGATCGCTTCCCGTCGTGCCGGCCCGGCAAGCCGGAACTATGCGCTCCTCGGCGGTTCGTCGCCGCTGCTGCGGGAGACCCAGGAACAGGCCCGCGCGCTGGAGGCGGCGCTGCCGGAACTGGAGGCGCGCTGCTTCATCGCCATGCGCTACTGGCACCCGATGAGCGAGCAGGTCGCGAAGGAGGTCGCTGCCTGGCGGCCGTCCGAGGTGCTGCTGCTGCCGCTCTATCCGCAGTTTTCCACCACCACGACCGGCAGTTCCACCGCCGCCTGGCGCGACGCCGCGGCGCGGGCGGGGCTGGTGGCGCCGGTGACGACGATCTGCTGCTACCCCGACGACCCCGGCTATGTCGGCGCCATCGCCGCCCAGGTGCGCCATGCCTGGGACCAGGCGCGCGCGGCGGTGCCCCCGCAAACCGGCCTGCGCGTGCTGTTTTCCGCCCATGGCCTGCCGGAATCGATCGTGCGCGCCGGCGACCCCTACGAGATGCAGATCCGTGCCAGCGTCGCCGCGGTGCTCGCGGCGATGGGCATCGCGGGCCTCGACAGCGCCATCTGCTTCCAGTCACGCGCCACGCCACAGCGCTGGCTCAGCCCCTCCACGGAGGAGGAAATCGAGCGCGCCGCCAGGGACGGGGTTGCTGTGCTGGTGGTGCCCATCGCCTTCGTCTCGGATCACAGCGAGACCCTGGTGGAACTCGATATCGAATACCGGGAATTGGCGGAAAAAAGCGGCGTACCCGGCTATTTCCGCGCCCCCGTGCCCAACGCGGACCCCGCCTTCATCGCCGCCCTCGCGGGCCTGGTGCGCAGGGCCCGCGCCGAGGGCCCCGGCCTGTGCGCCCTGCGCCCGGGCGGCATCTGCGGCCCGGAGCATCGCGACTGCCCGCACCAGCGCGCGCCCTCCCGGGCGGCGCCGGCCGCCTGATGCTGCGCCTCGTGATCTTCGACTGCGACGGCGTGCTGGTGGACAGCGAGCCGGTCGCCAACCGCGTCGTCGCCGAGAGCCTCACGGCACTCGGCTGGGAGATGACGGCCGCGCAATCGCAGCGCCTGTTCCTCGGCCAGTCGCTGCCCGACATGCGCCCCGCGGTCGCCGCGCGCCTTGGCGAGGCCGTCGCGCAACGCTGGGCGGCGGAGGTCGCCAACCGCGTGACAAGCACCATGCTGACAGAGGCGATCCCGGTTCCCGGCGCCCACGCGGCGGTCGCGTCGGTCGAGGCGCTGGGGCTGCCATGGCGCGTCGCCTCCAACTCCTCGCACGCGGAACTCGCGGCGAAGCTCGGCCGCATCGGGCTCGGCGCCGCCGGGCGGGTGCACAGCTTCGAGGACGTGGCGCGTGGCAAGCCGGCGCCGGACCTGTTCCTTGCCGCCGCGGCGGCCGAGGGCGTGGCGCCGGAAGCCTGCCTCGTCGTCGAGGACAGTCTCGTCGGCATCGCCGGCGCCCGCGCGGCCGGCATGAAGGTGGTCGCCCTCGTGCGCCACGGCGACGACGCGGCGCACGGGGCAGCCGGCGCACGCGTGATCCGCGAGCTGGCGGAACTGGCGAGCCTGCTCCAGGGCTCGATGATGGACCACCTGTGACGGGTTTCAGGCAATGAGTTTCCTCGCTCCCTACCTGCTGTGGATCAAGGCGCTGCACGTCGTCGCCATGGTCGCGTGGATGAGCGGGCTGTTCTACCTGCCGCGGCTCTACGTCTATCATTGCCAGGTGGCACCGGGTTCCGCCGAGGGCGAGCGCTTCAAGGTGATGGAGCGCCGGCTGCTCAAGCAGATCATGAACCCGGCGATGATCGTGACCTGGATCGCGGGGCTGCTGATGGCGGGCATCCCCGGCGTCGTGGACATGCACGCGCTGTGGTTTCCGGTGAAGCTCGTCCTGGTGCTGCTGATGACCGGCTTCCACGGCGCCTGCTCGCGCTGGCGGCGCGACTTCCTCAACGACCGCAATCGCCGGCCCGAGAAATTCTACCGTATCGCCAACGAGGTTCCGACGCTGCTGCTGATCGCGATCGTCGTGCTCGTGATCGTGAAGCCGTTCTGACACCGCGCCGCGGGAGAGAGAGATCATGAACCTGGACGCCATCGCCATCGGCCGGAATCCGCCCGAGGACATCAACGTCGTCATCGAGGTCGCGATCGGCGGCGAGCCGATCAAGTACGAGATGGACAAGAAGGCGGGCACGCTGGTCGTCGACCGCTTTCTCTACACGCCGATGCGCTATCCGGGGAATTACGGCTTCGTGCCGAACACGCTTTCCGAGGACGGCGACCCGATCGACGTGCTG
Source organism: Pseudomonadota bacterium (assembly GCA_021785335.1). The sequence continues at coordinate 2,266 of JAJYFW010000122.1, read as the reverse complement.
GTGGCCAACACCCGCCCGATCGTTCCCGGCGCGGTGATCAACGTGCGCCCCATCGGCGTGCTGCGCATGCAGGACGAGGCGGGGATCGACGAGAAGATCGTGGCCGTGCCCTCGCCGAAGCTCACCCGCCGCTACGAGCACGTGCACAACTTCACCGACCTGCCGGTGATCACGCGCGAGCAGATCCAGCACTTCTTCGAGCACTACAAGGATCTCGAGCACGGCAAGTGGGTGAAGCTCGCCGGCTGGGGGGACGCTGCGGAAGCGAAGCGGCTGATCCTGGAGGCGATCGCCCGGGCCGGGTAGGCGCGGGCGAAGCGAGGCGGCGCTCCTCAGGCCATTTCCGGCAGGAAGCCGAGCGCCGCCTGGTCGCGCAGCCGCGTCGCGGTGACGGCATAGGTCAGCTCGCGCTGCGGCGCGGTGGCGAAGGCGGCGAGCACCGCGTCGGTCGCGTCGGCGGTCTCGGTGCAGCGCAGCAGGGCGGCGAGCAGCCCGGTCGTCATCGCGCGGGCGAAATCCTCGGCGAGGTCGGGCCGCGTGACGGCCAGGCGCTGCGCCGCCTCGGCGAGGTCGTGGTACTCCTCGGCATCCGGCATCCGGGTGAGGTGTCCCGCGATCGCGCCGCGCGCCAGGCGGAGCACGACGTCCTGTTCCTGCATGGCGTCGCTGTAGACAAGCAGCAGGCGCTGCAGTCCCACCGGCGCCGCGGCGTCGCCGAGGAAACGCCCCAGCGCCGCGCCATGCCGCGCGAGCAGTCCCTCCGCCTCGGCGCGCTGGCTCGCGCGCCGCAGCGCGCGGTGGTGCGCGGCGAGGCGGGCGGCGAGGAACCACGCGGCGCCGGCGCCCGCCAGAAGCGGCCAGATCGAGCCGAGCACGCTCATCGGGGCCGTGTTCCGCGGACTTCCGCGACCCACTGGCTGAACGGCAACGCCCCCTGGGCCGGCGCCAGCCGGTCGCGGTGCTGCGACTTGACCAGCCCGAGCTCCAGCGCCGCGGCGTGGAACGCCGCCGCGTCCAGCTTCGCCTCCCGCCGCCGCTCCTCCGCGAGCAGGCGCAGGTGCCAGAAGGCCAGCAGGTCGGCGAACAGGATCAGCACCGGGAAGCCCGGCACGCCATGGGCGACGGCGATGCCGGAGGCGGCGATGCCCAGCGCCACCACCAGGACGGAGCGCCATATCGCGGCCGCCGGCATGACCTGCTCGCGCAACGTCTCCACCCTCATCACCCGCCGCCGGCCGGAATGGTGCGGTTCGTCATCGTCCTGGGCGGGGCTGCGGGCGTCGTCATCGCGGAAGGATCGTGGGCGGGCGCCGTGGCGTGCGTCAACCTCCGGTTGCACGGACACGCGGCCCCCAAGGCAACAAGCGGCCTTGACGACCCTATTTCGCCACTCTAACTACCGCGTGCCGCGCGCGGTCTCTCCTCGCCGCGCCTCCCTCCCCGCAAGCCGGAAGCGGCGCTCCGGCGCGGGCATCCCCCCGACTGGTTTTTCTCCCTCGCGACCGCTCTCCGACCGCGGTACGCCCTAAAGGACGCCCCAGAGGAGGCCGCTGCGGCCCCTCCCTTACGAGGTCCCCCCAGAGGTCACATGCATCTTGCCGAACTCAAGGCCAAATCCCCCGCGGACCTGCTGAGCTTCGCGGAATCCCTGCAGATCGAGAACGCCTCCTCCCTGCGCAAGCAGGACATGATGTTCGCGATCCTCAAGAATCTCGCGGAGAACGAGCAGGCGATCCACGGCGAGGGCACGCTCGAGATCCTGCCCGACGGTTTCGGCTTCCTGCGCAGCGCCGAGAGCAACTACCTGCCCGGGCCCGACGACATCTACATCTCGCCCGCCCAGGTCCGCCGCTTCGGCCTGCGCACCGGCGATTCCGTGGAGGGACAGATCCGCGCGCCGAAGGACGGCGAGCGCTATTTCTGCCTGCTCAAGGTCAACACGATCAATTTCGAGCCGCCCGAGGCGGTTCGCCACCGCATTAATTTCGACAACCTCACGCCGCTCTATCCGGAGCGCCGTCTCAAGATGGAGATGGCGAATTTCCAGTCCGTCGCGAAGGGGCCTGCCAAGGACTACACGCCCCGCGTGATCGATCTGATCGCGCCGATCGGCATGGGCCAGCGCGCGCTGATCGTGGCACCGCCGCGCACCGGCAAGACGGTGATGCTGCAGAACATCGCCACCGCCATCGCCGCCAACCACCCCGAGGTGTTCCTCATGGTGCTGCTCATCGACGAGCGGCCGGAGGAAGTGACCGACATGGCG
>JAJYFW010000121.1 GCA_021785335.1 Pseudomonadota bacterium | reverse complement strand
GGTCTGGCCCTGCAGGTCGCGCAGCAGGTCCAATATCTGCGCCTGCACCGTCACATCCAGCGCCGTGGTCGGCTCGTCGGCGATCAGCACGTCGGGCGAGCACGCCAGCGCCATCGCGATCATCACGCGCTGGCGCATGCCGCCCGACATCTGGTGCGGATACTCGTCGAGCCGCCGCTCCGCGGACGGGATCCGCACCTTCTCCAGCGCCTCGATCGCGCGCTTGCGCAGCTCCGCGTGCGAGGTCCCCTTCTCGTGCGCGCGCATCGCCTCGACGATCTGCGAGCCCACGGTGAACACCGGGTTGAGGCTGGTCATCGGCTCCTGGAAGATCATCGCGATCCGCCGCCCGCGCACCTGGCGCATCTCGGCGTCGGACAGCGTCAGCAGGTCGCGCCCTTCCAGCAGCACGCGCCCCGCCGCGACCGTCCCCGGCGACGGCACCAGCCGCATCACCGAGAGCGACAGCATGGACTTGCCGCACCCGCTCTCACCCACGATCCCGAGCGTCCTGCCGCGCGCGACCGCGAGCGACACGCCGTCCACCGCGGCAACCTCCCCGCCATGGGTGCGGAACACCGTCCGCAGCCCTTCGATCTCCAGCAACGGCTTCTCGAGTAACGGCTTCTCCAGCAACGATGTCACGTGATCCGTCGGTCCCGTTGGTTCAGCTTCGATAGTCCGGCCGGTCGTTTTCCACCAGCCGCAGCGCCGACGCCCAGGCCATCGCCGCATGCGCCTCCGCCCCCTGCTCGCTGCCGGCGGCGAACTGCTCGGCCACGCGCCGCGCCACCGCGTCCGGCATCGGCCGCAGCGCGGCCCCCCCGGACTGCGCCGCTACCTGCGCCTGGCATGCCCGCTCCAGGAAATAAATCTCGAGGAACGCCTCCGGAATGCTCCGCCCGCAGGCGAGCAGTCCGTGGTTGCGCAGGATCATCGCCCTGTTGGCGCCGAGATCCGCAACCAGCCGCTCCCGCTCGCCAGTGTCGAGCGCGATCCCCTCGTAGTCGTGATACGCGAGCCGCCCGAAGAACCTCGCGGCATGCTGCGACAGCGCCAGCAGCCCGCCCTCCTGCGCGGAGACCGCGATCCCCGCCGCCGTATGCGTATGGATCACGCAGGCAAGGTCCGGCCGCGCCGCATGGATCGCCGAATGGATCACGAATCCAGCCCGGTTCACCTCGCTTTCCGGGCGCTCATCGACGCACCGCCCCTCGAGGTCGATCTTCACCAGGTCGGATGCGCGCATCTCGTGGAACAACACGCCGTACCGGTTGATCAGGAAGTGGTGCTCCGGCCCCGGCACCCGAGCGCTGATATGGGTGTAGATGAAGTCGGTCATCCGGAAATGCGCCACCAGCCGGTACAGCGCCGCGAGGTCGCAGCGCAATTGCCACTCCACGGCGCTGACGCCCGCGGCCCCCGGCCTGGCTGCGACATTCATGGCAAGTCCCCCTGATCCCGGCCGGACTCTCCGCCGCGCCGCGCGCCCGGTCAAGCGAGAGCCGTGCCAGACTTGCACCGCTTGCCCATCCGGCCCCAATCGGCAACCCTCCCCCCATGGAGAACACCCTCGAACGCGCCCTGCTCGCCACCCGCTGGATGCTGCTGCCGCTGTTCGCCTCGCTGCTCCTCGGCGTCGTCGCCATCTACGGCCTCGTCATCCGCGAGGTCCTCCACGCCGCATCCCTCCTCGTCGCCGGCTCGGACACCGACATCGTCATCGCCATCCTCAACGTCCTCGACCTCGTGCTCGTCGCCAACCTGCTCGTCATGGTCGCCGTCGGTTCCTACGAGAGCATCATCTCGCGCTTCAATGTCGCGGACGGCGCGGAGATGCCGGAATGGCTCGGCAAGCTCGACAGCAGCAACGTCAAGGTGAAGGTCGCCGTCGCCATCGTCATGATCTCGGCGATCCACCTGCTCCAGCTCTTCCTGCGCCACGGCGCGAGCCAGACCCTGCTCATCTACGCCGCCGTGCACCTCGTCTTCGTCGCCTCCGCGGTGCTGCTCGGCTGGCTCGACCGCCTCGGCCGCGCCGCGCACTGATTGCGCCTATCGCGCCCGCCGCAGCAGCAGGAAGAACCGCGAGGACAGCAGCGCCGCCGCGGTCGTCAGCCCCGCGACGATGCCGATCCACAGCCCCGCGATCCCCACGCCCGCCGGAAACGCCAGAGCGTAGGCGAGCGGCAGCCCCACGCACCAGTAGCTGAACCCGGTGATCGCCACCGGCACCCGCGCGTCGCGCAGGCCGCGCAGCGCCCCGATCGAGGTCACCTGCAGCCCGTCGGAAAGCTGGAAGACCGCCGCGAGATGCAGCAGCACCACGGAGGTCGCGAGCACCCCCGCATCGGCGGTGTAGAACCCCGCCAGCACCCGCGGCACCAGCACCATCGCGCAGGCCGCCATCGCCTGGCTGGTCAACGCCAGCCCCATCCCCGCCAATGCCGCCCGCCGCGCCCCCGCGCGGTCGCGCCCGCCCATCGCGTGCCCGACGCGCACCGTCGTCGCCATGCCGAGCCCGAGCGGCACCATGAAGCTGATCGAGCCCAGGTTCAGCACCACCTGCTGCGCGCTCGCCGCCACCGCCCCGAACCGCGCCGCCAGCAGCCCCGTGGCGGTGAACAGCCCCACCTCCAGCAGCACAGCGCCCGCCATCGGGATGCCGAGATGCAGCAGTTCGCGCACCTCCTCCCCGCCCGGCCGCAACGCCCCCGCGAAGACCTCCTGCGCATGCAGCCGCCGCCGCGCGAACCACACGACCCCCACGGCGACGGCGGCGTCGATCCACGTGACCACCGCCTCCGCCACGCCGGCGCCGAGCGCCCCCAGCCGCGGCACGCCGAGCCGCCCGTACATCAGCACCAACGCGATCGGCGCCAGCAACGCGAGCCCCAGCACGCCGATCGCGAGCGTCGGCCGCGTCCAGCCGCAGCCTTCCCACAACCCCCGACACGCCAGCAGCACCCCCAACGCCGGCAGCGCGAACGATGCGGCGCGCGCCACGTCGATCGCGCCCGCCCGCAGCACACCGACCACCCCGACGCCATCGATCAGCACCGGTGCCGCGACCCACAGCACCGCGCCCACCAAACACCCCGCGAGGAGGCCGATCCACGCGGCGGCCACGAACGTCGGCCCGATCGCCGCGTGGTCGCCCGCGCCGCGCCGGTGCGCGATGCTCGGCGCCACCGCCATCTGGATCCCGATCAGCGCCATCAGCCCGAGGTTCCACACCCCGGCGCCGACGCCCACGGCGCCGAGCACGTCGGGACCCAGATGCCCGCCGAGCACGACAAGCGCCGTGTTCTGCCCCACGATCGCGAGCTGCCCGAGCACGATCGGCGCCGCCAGCAGCAGCGTCGCGCCCAGCTCCGCCCGTACCAGGTCCCGGCGCCGCCCGAAGGCGGCCGCGCTCAGTGGATCTCGCCGGACTTTTTCAACGCGGCCGCCATCTTCTTCGCGTTGAAGCCCTTGGCCCTCGCCATGTCGAGAATCACCTTCTCCCGCCGCGACACCAGGTCGATCGCCGCCGGCAGCTTCGCGACGCAATCCGCGGGGATCACCACCGCGCCGTGATAGTCGGCGTGGATCACGTCGTCATGGTGCGCGTGCATGCCCATCACGTTCACCTCGCAGTTCATCTGCACCATGTGCACATGCGCGTGGCTCGGCACCACGCAGCGCCCGACGATCTGGAACCCAGGCGCCCACATGTCGAGGTCGCGGAAGCTGCCGTCCGTCACGCACCCGGTCACCCCCAGCGCCTTGTGCACGGTGCTCTGCACCTCGCCCCAGAACGCGCCGAACCCCGGCTGGTCGTCGAGATCCTGGATCACCGCGATGGTCGGCATCTCGCCGGCCTCCACATAGCTGTACCAGTCCTCGCGCGCCGGGATCGACCCGCGCGGCTTCTCCTTCGAGCGGATCAGCCCGGTCCGCGCCAGGCCCACGATCGGCGGCAGCTTGCGGTCCACGCAGACCATCGGCGCCGTCGTGAACCCCATCGCCCGCCGCTCCGGCACCACGATCTCGAGCCCGTTGCAGATCGTGGGCGTGTCCCATTGCCGCAGCGCCTCCAGGTCGGCACGCGTGAACAACGGCTTGGCCGGCGTCTTCGCCATCGTCTTCCTCCCGTTTCGCATTCGGCCCACCATGCCGCCTCGGCGCGGTTTCGCCAACCGCGCGCGCGGCATGGCCGACGCGCCTCCGCTAGCGGAAGCGTTCCGGCGAATACGGCGCCGGATCGATCACCGGCCTGTTGCCCGAGATCATGTCCGCCACCAGCCGCCCGGTGATGGCGCCGGACGCGAGCCCGATATGCCCGTGCCCGAACGCCAGCACCACGCTCGGGCAATCCCGCGCCGGGCCGATGCAGGGCAGGCTGTCCGGCAGCGAAGGCCGGTGCCCCATCCACACCTTCACGCGCGAGGCCGGCAGTTCGCGCGGCAACCCCGGGAACGCGCGCAGCGCCACCCTGCGCAGCACCTCCGCGCGCTTCCAGTTCGGCGCCGCCTTCAACCCCGCGATCTCCACCTGCCCCGCGATGCGCAGCGCACCCGCCATCAGCGTCGCCACCATCTTCCCGTCGCTCGGCATCACCGGGATCCGCGGTCCGCTTTCCGGGTCAAGGATCGCCGCGTGATACCCGCGCTCGGTCTCCAGCGGCACGCGGCTCCCCACCGCCGTCGCGAGCCCCCTCGACCACGCGCCCGCCGCGATCACCGCGCCGTCGCAGGGGATCGGCTCGCCGTCCGTCTCCACCCCCCGCAGCTTGCGCCCCACACGCGCGAAGCCCGTGGCCCTGCGCCGCACCCGCACGGCGCCGCGCCGCTCCGCCAGCGCCACCAGGGCCGCGACATACGCACCGGGATCGAGGCAGTGCGCCCCCTCCTCCACCATCAGCCCGAACGTATAGCGCCGGTCCAGTTCCGGTACGCGCTGGCGCAGCTCTCCCTCGTCGAGCTCCAGCCACCGCACGCCCTGCTCGGCGCGGACCTTCCAGCCGTCCGCCTCCGCCTCGAAATCCTTCCGGCTCGGAAACACGTAGATCACCCCAGTGCGACGCACGAGGTGCGCGACCCCCGCCTCCTCCGCCAGTGCCGCGTGCCGCTCCGGGCAATCCGCCACCAGCGGGCGCAGCGCGCGCGCGATCCGCCGCACCCGCTTCCAGTCCCGCCCCGCCGCGGCGAAGCGCCACAGCCACGGCAGCACCCGCGGCAGGTACCGCCAGCGGATGGTCAGAGGCCCCAGCGGGTCCATCAGCCAGCCCGGCACCTTGCCGCGTATGCCGGGGTATGTCTCCGGCAGTACCGAGGATGTCGAGAGCCACCCCCCATTGCCATAGCTCGCGGCCTGCTCGCCCCCCGCCTCGCCGGGATCGAGGATCGTCACGTCATGTCCGTCGCGCAACAGCTCCAGCGCCGAAACCGCACCCACGATCCCCGCCCCGATAACAACGACCCGCATCTTCCCCCGCGCCCTCCGACGCGCCACGATACGCCTCCCACGTGAGGAGGAAACCCATGATCATCGAGATGCGCGTCTATCGCTGCGTACCCGGCCGCCTGCCCGACCTGCTCGCCCGCTTCCGCGACCACACGCTGAAAATCTGGGAGAGGCACGGCATCAGGCAGGCCGGCTTCTTCACCACCCTGATCGGCGAGAGCAACCAGGAGCTGACCTACTTCCTCGCCTGGGAGAGCCTGGCCGACAAGGAGAAGAAGTGGGCTGCCTTCATGTCCGATCCCGTCTGGATCGAGACCCGCGCGAAGACGGAGGCGAACGGCCAGATCGTCGCCAACATCACCTCCCAGCTTCTCGTCCCCACCGATTTCTCCGCGGTGAAATAGCGCCATGTCCGCGATGCGCCGCTGGATTCTTCCCGAGCCCGGCGGCGTCGAGCGCCTGACGCTCGCCGAGGCACCGCGTCCGCCGCTCGGCCCGCGCCAGGTGCGCGTGGCCGTGCGCGCCTGCTCGCTCAACTATCGCGACCTCTCCGTCGTCCGCGGCCTCTACGGCCGCGGCGGCGTGCGCGCGAACCTGGTCCCGCTCTCGGACGGCGCCGGCGAGGTCGTGGAGGTTGGCGGCGAGGTCACGCGAGTCCGCCCGGGTGCGCGCGTCGCCGGCATCTTCATGCAGCGCTGGATCGCCGGCGGCATCACGCCGGAGGCCGCCGCCTCCGCCCTTGGCGGCGCGCTCGACGGCATGCTCGCCGAAGAGGTCGTCCTCGACGAGGACGGC
>JAJYFW010000120.1 GCA_021785335.1 Pseudomonadota bacterium | reverse complement strand
ATCACGAGGTCGAGCCGGTTGACCAGCGCCGCCGTGTCCGCGAAGTCGCGGATCGCTGCGCGCGCGACCACGAGGTTGTCCGCCTCCTCGATCTCCCGCTCGGTCGCCTCGTCGTACTGGGTCTGCAGCACCACGAACTTCGCCTCCGGCCGCGCCGCGCGGATGCGGTTGAGGACGGCGAAGGGGATCGAGCGGGTGGCGTAGCCGGCGAAGTTCGGGTTGCCGGACCAGGCGATGCCGATGCGCGGCCGCTCGGGCAGCGCGGTGCCGAGCAGCCGGTCCCAGCGCGCCTGCACCTCCGCCGGCGGCGCGAGGTAGGGCACAGTCGCCGGCAGATTGTCGAGAGTGACACCGAGAAACCAGGCGAGGCTCATGACCGGGATCGCATAATCGTGCGCCGGCAGCCGCACCCCCTGCTCGGCGACGTGGAACACGCCCTCGACGCTGCTCATGAGGTGGCCGAGCCCCGGTGGCACCTCGAGCGCCACGCGCGCCCCCCGGGCGGCGAGCATGGGCACGAAGCGGGCGAACTGGATGTTGTCGCCGAACCCCTGCTCGGCGTGCACCAGAACCGTCCTGCCTTCGATCTTGGTGCCGGGCGCGAGCCTGGGCGCCGTGATGTCACGGCGCTGCTCCTCCGGTCGCTGGGCGGCGAACCGCGCCTCGTACTCGCGGAACCCCGCCTCGTAGTCTCCGAGCAGCAGCCGCGTCATGGCGCGGTTGGCAAGCAGCGCGGGGCTGTCGGGGTCGAGCCGTTCCGCGTCCTCATAGATGCCGAGCGCGCGCTCCGGCTCGCCGGCCTGGCTCACGATGGCGGCGAGGTTGAGGCGCGCCCCGGCATCCTCCGGCGCCAGCGCCACCGCTTCGGTGGCGGCGGCGACCGCCTCCTCCATCCGCCCCGCCGCCATCAGCGCGAGCCCGCGCGCGGAATGGAGCGCCGGCTCGCCGGGGAAGCGCGCGAGCGCTGCGTCCGCGCGCATGACCGCGTCGAGCGGCCGGCGCAGGTCGGTCAGGATCCCGATCTCGAGGGCCGCCGCGCCGGGATGCAGTGGGTCGAGTTCTCGCGCCGCCTCGGCATGGACGATCGCCTCCCCGTCGCGCCTCTGCCGGTGCAGCGCGTCCGCCAGCGCGAGCGCGATGTGGGCGCGCCGGGGGGCGAGGCCGCGCGCCGCGCGCAGGCTGGCGATGGCGTCGTCCACCAATCCCTCGGCGCGCAGCATCTGGCCGAGCAGGAGGTGGGAATCCGCCTGATCGGGGCGCAGGAACGCGACCTCGCGCAGGTGCCCTATCGCCTCGCCGCGCCGCCCGGCGTGCTCGAGCGCGCTGGCCAGCGTCAGAAGCAGGTCGGCGTCGCCGGGCAGCCGCGTCGCCGCCGCCTCCAGCACCGCGAGCGCCTCACCCTCGCGCCCCGCCTCGCGCAGTGCTGTGCCGAGCAGGCGTTGCAGGTCGGGATCCTGCGGGCTGCGCTCCGCCGCCGCGCGCAGCGCCGCGACCGCGCCCTCGCGCTCGCCCAGGGTCCGCAGCGCGAGGCCGAGGTTGCGCCAGGCATCGGTCAGGCCCGGCGCCAGTTCCAGCGCCCGGCAGACCCGCGCGAGCCCAGCGCCGGCGCGGCCGCGCGCGACGGCGACCAGGCCGGAGAGGTGCAGCGCGTCCACGTTGTCGGGGTCGGCGGCGAGCACCTGCTCGTAGAGCGCGCCCGCTTCGTCCAGCGAACCGACCCGGTGCAGCCTCGCGGCCTCGGCGAGACGTTCCGCGGTGGAGCCGGTCGCTTCGGACATCCACCCGAATTAGGCGGTCCGGCGCACGCGGTCGAGGTCCGGCAGGAAGGCGGCAAGGAGGCCCATCAGCGGCAGGAAGGCGCAGAGCCGGTAGACCGCGTCGATGCCCCAGGAATCGGCGAGCAGCCCCAGCACCGCGGCACCCACGCCGCCCATGCCGAAGGCGAAGCCGAAGAACAGGCCGGAGACGGCGCCGACGCGCCCGGGCATCAGTTCCGTCGCGTAGACCAGGATGGCGGAGAAGGCGGAGGCAAGGATCAGCCCGATCGGCACGGTCAGCACCGTGGTCCAGAACAGGTTGGCGAAGGGCAGCGCGAAGGTGAACGGGAACACGCCGAGGATGGAGCCCCAGATCACGTATTTGCGCCCGATGCGGTCGCCGATCGGCCCGCCGAGGAGCACGCCGGCGGCGACCGCGGCGAGGAAGACGAAGAGCCGGATCTGCGCTGCGTGCACCGACAGGCCGAAATGATGGATCAGGTAGAAAGTGTAATAAACATTGAGGCTTGCGAGGTAAAAGTATTTCGAGAAGATGAGCATCACCAGGATCGCGATGCTTCCCGCCACCCGCCGGGCCGAAACCCCCGGGGCGGTGCCGGAAGTGACGCGCGCGGGGCGCTTGCGCTGGTGGGTGGCCGACCAGCGCCCGACCCAGGTCAGCACCGCCATCGCCAGCAGCGCGGCCAGCGCGAACCAGGCGATGCTGTGCTGGCCGTAGGGCAGCACGACGAAGGCGGCGAGCAGCGGCCCCATGGCGGAGCCGCAATTGCCGCCGACCTGGAAGAAGGACTGCGCGAAGCCCAACCGCCCGCCGGAGGCGGCGCGCGCCGTGCGCGAGGCTTCCGGGTGGAACACGGCCGAGCCCATGCCGACCATGCCCGCCGCGAGCAGCAGCGCCGCGAAGAACGGCGCGCGCGACAGCACCAGCAGGCCCAGCAGCGACACGCCCATGCCGACGGCGAGCGAATAGGGCATCGGCCGCTTGTCGGTGACCACGCCCACCAGCGGCTGCAGCAGCGAGGCGGTGATCTGGAACGTCAGCGCGATCAGCCCGACCTGGCCGAAGCTGAGCGCGAACTTGGACTTGAGGATCGGGTAGATCGCCGGGATCAGCGACTGGATCGTGTCGTTGAGGAAGTGGCTGAAGCTCAGCGCCAGCAGGATCGGGATCACCGCCACCTGGGCCGGACCGGCGGCCGAGGCGCCATGCATGGGATCTGCGGGCGCTGGCGCGTTCTGCGTCGTCGTCGACAAGGCTCGGATCCCCAGGATGACGCAGCCATGGTGGGGAGCCGCGTGGCCCCGCGCCAGGGGCGCGCGCGCGGATCAGAGCCCCAACGAACGCCGGTCTGCCAGCGCCGGTCTACCAACGCACGCGCGGCATCGGCCCGTGCGGCACGTCCGCGAGTTCCGGCGGCTCGTTGTGGAACGCCCGCGGGTTGCGCCAGCAATCCGGCAGGCCGAGCGTGGCCGTGCAGTAGGGAGCCATGTACGGCGCCGTCGCCGCCTGGGCGGTCACCGATGGGGGCAGCACCGCCGGCGCGGGCGGCCCGGCGCAGGAAGCCAGCGGCACCAGCAACAGGAAGGACAGGCGGCGGACCATGCGCGAGGCTTACGTCGCGCGGATGAACGGGAGGTTTGCGGCGCTGCCCTGCCACGCTATATCCCGCGGCTGCTCCGACGCGGGGATTTGCCGGTTTGTCCGATATCTTTGACGAGGTTGAACAGGAGCTGCGGGCGGACCGCGCCAAGCAGCTTCTGCAACGCTATGCCGGCGTGCTGATCGGCGCCGCGCTGGTGGTGGTGGTGGCGGTGGGCGCATGGGAAGCCTGGCAGGCCTGGCAGGCCCGCCAGCGCGCCGCGGTCGCGACGCTCTACATCCAGGCGAGCAATGCGGCGGACAGCCCCAGCGCCGCGACCCGCGAGGCCGCGGTGCCGGAGCTTCGCCAGGTGATTGCGCGCGGCAACGAGGGTTATCGCACCCTCGCGCGGCTGCGACTCGCCGCGGTGCTGGCGGCGACCAACCCCAAGGAATCGCTCACGCTGTGGGACCAGGTGGCCGGGGACCGCGCGGCCGACCCGCTGCTGCGCGAGACGGCGAACCTGTCCTGGGCGCTGCACGTGCTCGACACCGGCGACCCCGGCGTAGTGCGCGGCCGGCTGGAAGCCCTGGCGCGGCCGCAGGACCCGCTGCGCGCGCTCGCCGAGGAGGGCCTGGCACTGCTCGACGTGCGGCAGGGCAAGGTGGCCCAGGCGAAGGTGCGCCTCAAGGCGCTGATGAACGACACGACCGCGCCGCAGGGCGTGCGCGGGCGGGCCGCGGGCCTCCTGATCCAGCTGGGAGGCGCGTGATGGACCGCCCCGCTCTGCCCCGCCCCGCTCTGCCCCGCCTCGCGCGACGCGCGATCGTCCTCGGCGCGCCGCTGGTCCTGGCCGGCTGCGGTCTTGAGAACATGTGGTTCGGCACGACCAAGCCGCCGATCCCCGGCAAGCGCTATCCCGTGCTGACCGAACGGCACGGGCTCGCGGTCGACTCTGACGCGCCGCCGGTCTCGGTACCCGCGGCGACGGACGATGCCAGCTGGCCGCAGCCTGGCGGCGAGCCCGCGCACGCGGGCGGCAACCTCGCGCTCTCGGCCAAACCGTCCCTCGCCTGGCGCGCGGATATCGGCGCCGGCACCGCCTTTCGCCGACGCATCACGGCAACGCCGGTGGTGGACGGCGGGCGCGTGTTCACCATGGACGCGGACGCGGTCGTGCACGCCTTCTCCGCCAGGGACGGCAGCGTGCTGTGGCGCGCCCCGACCCGCTCGAAGGGCGACCGCAGCACCAATGTGGGCGGCGGCATCGCCGTCGCCGGCGGGACCGTCTACGCCACCACCGGGCGCGGCGACGCGGTCGCGTTCGAGGCCGCGAGCGGCAAACGCGTCTGGGCGGCGCACCTGGGCAGCGCCGCGCGCGGCGGGCCTACGGTGGCGCAGGACCGGCTGTTCGTGTCGCTCCTGGGCGACTCGCTGGTCGCGCTCTCGCGCGCCGATGGCAAGAAGCTCTGGGCGCACCGCGCGGCTCAGGTGGATTTCGGCTCGCTCGGCTCGCCGTCGCCGGCCTATGCGGAGGGCGTGCTGATCGCCGGCTTCGAATCCGGCGACCTGCTGGCGCTGCGTGCCGTCTCCGGCATCGTGCTGTGGGGCGACAGCCTGGCCAACCCCGCCGGGCGCGGCGCGGTCGGCGCGCTGTCGGCGATCCGCGGCATGCCGGCGATCCGGGACGGGCGGGTCTATGCGGTGAGCCTCGGCGGCAGCGCGGTCGCGGACGACCTGCGCGCCGGACGGCGGCTGTGGTCGCGCGACATCACCAGCGACGAATCGCCCTGGGCCGCGGGCAACTACGTCTACTTCGCCACCCAGGACGCGCGCGTCGCGGCGGTTTCCGCCGACGAGGGTCGCGTCGCGTGGGTGACGCAGCTCCAGGCGTTCACCGACCCAAAGACAGAGAAGCACCCGGTCATGTGGCACGGGCCGGTGATGGCGGGCGGACGGCTGCTGGTGGCGAGCGAGCACGGCGAGGCGACGTGGATCGACCCGGCGAAGGGCGCGGTGCTGGGCTCGATGCGGCTGCCGGACGGCGCGGCCGTCGCCCCGGTGGTCGCGGGCGCCACGCTCTATGTCGTGACGCTGGGCGGCGCGCTTCTCGCGTATCGCTGAGGCCATGCTCCCGCTCGTCGTCATCGCCGGGCGGCCGAATGTCGGCAAGTCCACGCTGTTCAACCGGCTCGTCGGCCGGCGGCTCGCGATCGTCGCGGACACACCGGGCGTGACGCGCGACTGGCGCGAGGCGGAGGCGCTGATGCGCGGCCGGCGTGTGCGCGTGGCCGACACCGCGGGGCTGGAGGAGGCGCCGCCGGAGAGCCTCGGGCGGCGCATGCACGAGGCCGCGGCCTCCGCGATCCGCGAGGCCGACCTCGTTGTCTTCGTGGTCGACGGACGCGCCGGAATCGTTCCGGACGACGAGCATTTCGCCGCCTGGCTGCGCCGCCTCGGCCGCCCCGTTCTGCTGGTCGCCAACAAGGCGGAGGGGCGCGAGGGCTGGGCCGGCGCGCTGGAGGCGCATCGGCTCGGCTTCGGCGCGGCGCTGCCGGTCTCGGCCGAGCATGGCGAGGGGCTCGCCGAGCTGATGGGCGAGATCGTGGACCGCCTGCCGGAGGAGGTGGCGGAGACGGGCGAGGAGACGCCGCTCAAGCTCGCCGTGGTGGGGCGGCCGAACGCGGGCAAGTCCACGCTCGTCAACCGGCTACTCGGCGAGGCGCGGCTGGTCACGGGGCCGGAGCCGGGGCTCACGCGCGACGCCGTCGCGGTGCGCATCCGCGACGCGGTGGGCCCCATCGAGATCGTGGACACCGCGGGCATGCGGAAGCGCGCGCGGGTGCAGAGGGGGCTGGAGCAGGCCTCGGTCGCGGCGAGCCTCGCGGCGCT
>JAJYFW010000119.1 GCA_021785335.1 Pseudomonadota bacterium | reverse complement strand
GGGTTTCCTGGCACATGCCGCGCGCCGCCAGCGCGCTCACGGAATAGGGCAGGGCGGGAAGCTCGAAGGCCATGGCGTTCTCCTGCGTTTGCTTGCGCGGTAGCTATGGCGCGAATGAGCGATGGGTCAAGACCGCTGGAGTCCAGATTGGGTTCGCGCGGATTGGGCGCGGCAGGTGAGCGCGTGCGCGCGCGCGACAAGGCGCTGTTCTTCGCGAGCCTGTTCGCCGCGCCCGATCAGCGCGAGGCGATGTGGCTGGTGCACGCGGTGCACGGCGAGTTGCTGCGGGCGCTCGGCGCGTCCCAGCCGCTGATCGGGGCGATGCGGGTGCAGTGGTGGCGGGAGGTGGCGGAGGGGGCCGAGCGCCGGCACGAGCTGGCGACGCCGCTCGCCGAGGCCTTCGCGGCGGGGAGCGTGCAGCGCGAGGCGGTGCTCGTGCTTTGCGATGCGGCGGACGCGGCGATCGAGCAGGAGAGGCCGGCGGTGCTGTGGCGCGCGCTCGGCGGGGCGTTCGGGATCGTGCTGGGCGTGGAGGCGCCGGTGCGCGAGCGGCTGGGCGCGCTGTGGGAGTCGCTGGGGACGGGCGCGGTGCCGGCGGCCGAGCGCTGGCCGCGCGCGGCGCTGCCGGCGGCATTGCCCGCGGCAGCGAAACGATCTCGGATGCCGAGGGTTGCTATTTTCGTGGGGGTGGTTCGCCGCCGCGCCTGACCTGGTTGACCTGCATCAAGGCGGGCGGCGTTCGCATGTGCGAAGGATTTTGCGTCGTCGGAACTTTTCTGAAAGGGGAAGAATGATGGCGAACGCACCCATTGAGGTGAAGAAGGGCCCGAAGCCCGTGGCGCGCGCGCCGGTTGATCCGTGGCGCGCCCTGCGGACGGAGATGGACCGGCTTTTCGAGCGGTTCGCGAGCCCGTTCGGCTTCAATGCGCCGGCGGCGACGACATGGAACGAGGATATCGTGCCCGACCCCGCCGCGGAGGTGGTTGAGGAAAAGGACGCCTTCCGCGTTGCGCTGGAGCTGCCGGGCATGGCGGAGAAGGACGTCGAGATCGCGATCGAGGGCGACATGCTCACGGTGCGCGGCGAGAAGAAGCGCGAGACCGAGCGCAAGGAAGGCGACGAGGTTTATTCCGAGCGCAGCTGGGGCATGTTCCAGCGCAGCTTCCTGCTGCCCGACAGCGTGGATCGCGACAAGGTGGAAGCGACCTTCGCCAAGGGTGTGCTGACGATTGTGCTGCCGAAGAGCCAGACGGCGCGCGAAGCCGTGCGCAAGATCGAGGTGAAGGCGGCGGCATGAGGGATGGTTTGAGAAGGCGTACAGGCTTGCGGGTCGCGCCCTAGCCGCGCCAGCAAACCATCTCCGAGGCGAGCGGCCGGGTTTCCTCCTCTGGTCTGGCCGCGCCTGGCCCCGCGCCGTTCCCCTCCCGGCGGCGCGGGGTTTTCTTGTGCGCGCGTCAGGCGCGCTTGCGGGACTTCGGCGGGGCTTGCGCGGCGAGCAGGGGGGCGAGGTAGCGGCCGGTGTGGCTGGCCTCGACGGCGGCGACCTGCTCGGGCGTGCCGGCGGCGACGATGCGCCCGCCGCCCTCCCCGCCCTCCGGGCCGAGGTCGAGCAGCCAGTCCGCGGTCTTTATGACTTCGAGGTTGTGTTCGATGACGACGACGGTGTTGCCGGCGTCCACGAGGGCGTGGAGGACCTCGAGCAGTTTTCTTACGTCCTCGAAATGGAGGCCCGTCGTGGGTTCGTCGAGGATGTAGAGGGTGCGGCCGGTGGCGCGGCGGGCGAGTTCCTTGGCGAGCTTGACCCGTTGCGCCTCGCCGCCGGAGAGGGTGGTGGCGGGCTGGCCCAAGGCGACGTAGCCGAGGCCGACCTGCTGGAGGATGCGCAGGCGGTCGCGGATGCGGGGCTGGGCGGCAAAGTAGGGGACCGCCTCGTCCACCGTCATTTCCAGCACGTCGGCGATGGACTTCTCGCGGAAGCGGATTTCAAGCGTTTCGCGGTTGTAACGTTTGCCCTTGCACGTGTCGCAGGTGACGAACACGTCCGGCAGGAAGTGCATCTCGATCTTGATGAGGCCGTCGCCCTGGCAGGCCTCGCAGCGGCCGCCCTTCACGTTGAAGGAGAAGCGGCCGGACTTGTAGCCGCGGGCGCGGCTTTCCGGCAGCTCGGCGAACCAGTCGCGGATGGGGGCGAAGAGGTCCGTGTAGGTGGCGGGATTGCTGCGCGGCGTGCGGCCGATGGGGGACTGGTCGATGTCGATGATCTTGTCGAGGTGTTCCAGGCCCTCGATGCGCGCGTGGGGGGCGGGGACCTCGCCGGAGCCCATGAGGCGGCGGGAGGCGGCGCGGTAGAGCGTGTCCACGATGAGCGTCGATTTGCCGCCGCCGGAGACGCCGGTGATGCAGGTGAGGACGCCGAGCGGGATCTCCGCCGTGAGGTTCTTCAGGTTGTTGCCGGTGGCGCCGACGATGCGGACCATGCGCGGCTTCTGGATGGGGCGGCGCAGGGCGGGCACGTCGATGCGGCGGCGGCCGGAGAGGTAGTCGCCGGTGAGGGAGCGGGGGTTGGCGGCGATTTCCGCGGGCGTGCCCTGCGCCACGACGCGCCCGCCGGCGACGCCGGCCGCCGGGCCCATGTCGATGACGTGGTCCGCGGCGCGGATGGCGTCCTCGTCGTGTTCCACCACGAGGACGGTGTTGCCGAGGGCCTTGAGGCGGCGGAGCGTGCCGAGCAGGCGCTCGTTGTCGCGCTGGTGCAGGCCGATGGAGGGTTCGTCCAGCACGTAGAGCACGCCGGTGAGGCCGGAGCCGATCTGGCTGGCGAGGCGGATGCGCTGGCTTTCGCCGCCGGAGAGCGTGGCGCTGCCGCGCGCAAGGGTGAGGTAGTCCAGCCCGACATCGACGAGGAAGGCCAGGCGCTCGTTGATTTCGCGCAGGATGCGCCGCGCGATTTCGGCGCGCTGGGGCGTGAGGGTTTCGAGCACGGCGGCGAACCACTCGCGGGCGGCGAGGATGGAGAGTTCCGAGGCCTCGGCGATGGTTTTTCCCGCGACCTTGACGGCGAGGGCCTCCGGCTTGAGGCGGGCGCCGTGGCAGACGGCGCAGGGTTTTTCGGCCTGGTAGCGGGCGAGTTCCTCGCGGACCCAGACGCTGTCCGACTCGGCGAAGCGGCGGGCGAGGTTGGCGACGACGCCCTCGAACGGCTTTTTGACAACGTATTCGCGGACGCCGTCCTTGTAGGTGAAGGCGACCGGCGTCTCGCCGGTGCCGTGGAGGATGGCGGTGCGGAGGTTCGTGGGGAGGTCTTCCCACGCGGTGCGGGTGCTGGCCTTGAAGTGGCGGGCGAGGGAGGCGAGGGTCTGGTCGTAGTAGGGGGACTGGGCGCCGGTCCAGGGGGCGATGGCGCCTTCCGCGAGGGATCTGCGTTCGTCCGGGACGACGAGGGCGGGGTCGAAGAAGGTTTCGACGCCGAGGCCGTCGCAGGCGGGGCAGGCGCCCTGGGGCGAGTTGAAGGAGAAGAGGCGGGGCTCGATCTCCTCGATGGTGAAGCCGCTGACCGGGCAGGCGAAGCGGGAGGAGAACACCGTCCTTTCGCCGCCATCAGCGTTTTCGGCGTAGACGACGCCGTCCGCGAGGGCGAGGGCGGTTTCGAAGCTGTCCGCCAGGCGCTGCTCGATGCCGGGGCGGACGACGATGCGGTCCACCACGGCCTCGATCTCGTGCTTGAGCTTGCGGTTGAGGGCGGGGACGTCCGCGATTTCGAAGAGCTTGCCGTCCACCTTCACGCGGGTGAAGCCGCGGCGCTGCAGTTCCGCGAGTTCCTTGCGGTATTCGCCCTTGCGGTCGCGCACGACGGGGGCGAGGAGGAGGAGGCGCGTGCCCTCCTTCATGGCCAGGACGCGGTCCACCATCTGGGAGACGGTCTGGGCCTCGATGGGCAGGCCGGTGGCGGGCGAATACGGGACGCCGGCGCGGGCCCAGAGCAGGCGCATGTAGTCGTGGATTTCGGTGACGGTGCCGACGGTGGAGCGCGGGTTTTTGGAGGTGGTTTTCTGCTCGATGGAGATGGCCGGGGAGAGGCCCTCGATGGAGTCCACGTCCGGCTTGCCCATGAGTTCGAGGAACTGGCGGGCGTAGGCGGAGAGGGACTCGACGTAGCGGCGCTGGCCCTCGGCGTAGATGGTGTCGAAGGCGAGGGAGGATTTGCCCGAGCCGGACAGGCCGGTGATGACGACGAGGGAGTCGCGCGGCAGGGAGACGTCGATATTTTTGAGGTTGTGCGCGCGCGCGCCGCGCACGGTGATGCTGCCGTGCATGAATGTTCCCGGGATGTTCTTGTTATATGGCGGGATTTGGGGGGATTGGGAAGGGGGTTCCGCGGGGCGGGGCGGCGTTACGCCGGGTGCGGGCCCGGCGCGGGGCGCGGCGCTTCAGGTGACGATGGACTTGCCGATGTTCCGCAGGCCGCCGATGTTTTTCTGCTGGGTGGTGGGGGAGAATTCCCGGTCCACGGTGCCGCCGGCGTAGTGGCAGACCTGCACGGTGCGGCCGTTGCCGCCCATGGGCTGCTTCAGCGTGACATTGAGGTTGATGCCGATGCCGTGCTGCAGCTTTTCCGGGTCCTGGTTGCCGTCCTTCACCGCGCCGAAGCCGTTGTTGGAGGAGGCGAAGCATTTGCTCAGCTCGATATGAGCGTGTTTCTGGAGGCACTGGTTCTGGCCCTGGCCGTAGGTTGTCCAGGCGGTCCTGTCGCTGGCGAGGAATTTGATGACCTGGCAGCCGAACTGGCAGTACTGGCCGAGGTCCAGGAAGATGAGGGTGTTGGTGGAGCCGTCCTTGTCGTCCGATCTCATGAAGCGCTTCAGGGCGGCCTTGTGTGATTCGTCCACGTATTGCTGGATCTTGGCGCCGACGTCGCCCTTGTTGAGTTCCGAGACGCTGTTGCGCCGGATGCGGCGCAGGTGCTTGGTGGAAAAATTATTGCCGTCGAAGGTGATGGCATAGCCGCCGCTGGTGACGGTGACGGGCGAGGACAGATCGCCCTCGTTGGCGACGGTGGCGGTGTAGCTATGGCCCCTGTCGGTTATTGTCGTGCTTCCGCTCATTATTCGCTTTCCTTGTCGTCGTTTGGCCAAAAGGTGAGATTGAGCTGTTTGTTTGTCTGGTGACGGCTGTTTGGGTTTTGCCGTTGCGGGCAGGATAGCAGCGAATTCGGGTTGCGTGCAGGGGCGTGCCCGTGGGGTGAGGGGGTGTTGCAGGTCGGCGCGGAGGGATGTATATCCTGCTGGGATATATCAGGTGGCGGCGATGCTGGCGCGGACTTCCCTGTTTCTCTCGAACCGGTCGCAGGCGGTGCGGTTGCCCAAGGCGGTGGCGTTTGGGGAGGATGTGCGCGAGGTGGTGATTGTGCCGGACGGGCCGAGGCGGATCATCGCGCCGGCCGACCGGGGATGGGACGATTTTTTCAGCGCGCCCGGCGTGGACCTCGGCGAGCGGCGGCAGCCCCCGATGCAGGAGCGCGAGGGGTTCTGATGCTTCGTTATCTGCTCGATACGAACCTGTGCATCCGCGTGCTGCGAGACCGGCCGCCGGCGATGCGCGCGCGGTTCAACGACAATGCCGAGGCGATGTGCCTTTCGGACGTGGTGCTGTACGAGTTGCTGTATGGCGCGGAGCGCTCCGCCGAGCCCGCGCAGGTGCGGCGGGAGGTGGAGCATTTCGCGGGGCGGCTGGCGGTGTTGCCGTTCGACAGCGAGGCGGCGGCGCACTCGGCGGAGATTCGCGCGGATCTGGAGCGGCGGGGCTGCGTGATCGGGCCGTATGACCTGATGATCGCGGGGCATGCGCGCAGCCGGGGGCTGGTGGTGGTGACCGGGAACCTGGGCGAGTTTCAGCGCGTGCGGGGGTTGCGGTGTGAGGATTGGGGGTGAGGGGCCTTCGGCGTAAAGGGAGAACGTTGGCGCTGAAGAGGTGGTGGCGGAGCGGGACGCGAATAGCGTGCGCGACCACTTGGCGTGCGGCGGCCTGGTGCTGGGGGTGAAGACGGCGGGGGCGGAGCAGGAGCGGCGTGCGATGGCGATCCTGCGGCAGAGGCATGCGCAGGACGTGCATGTGCGTGACCTGCGGGCGGAATGGAGTCGGGGGAAGGCGATGGCCGGTGCGGGAGGCGGCGGGGTGAGGTGAGGGCGCGGGTACCGGCACCGACGGAGCGCGTCGTAGGCGCTCAGGTCGTCTCCAAGAGACTCGATATGCTCCCAACCCTCACC
>JAJYFW010000118.1 GCA_021785335.1 Pseudomonadota bacterium | reverse complement strand
CATCGACCCCGCGCGCGACACGCAAGCGGTGATGCGCCGCTACACCGCGCAGTTCTCGCCGCGCCTCACGGGCCTCACCGGCACCGCGGCGGAGGTCGCGAGCGTGGCGCGCGAGTACCACGTTTACTATGCGAAACAACCGGCGCCGGCGGGCGGCGGCTACGCCATGGTGCACGGCACCGCGATCTACCTGATGGGCCCGCACTGGCGCTTCATCACCGCGATCGGCTCGCGGGAGAGCGCGCGCGGGATCAGCGCGCTGCTGGCCCGCCTGGCCTCGTGAGCGCGAGCGCGTCCAGCGCCGCCTCCGCCGCCGCGAGCGCGCCCTCGAGGTAGCCGCCGAACTCCGGCGCCATTTCCGCGCCGGCGAGCAGCACGCGCCCGTGCCACGGCGGTGGCAGTGCCAGCTTGCGGTATTCCGGGTGCGCCTCCGGAATGTCCTGGTCCGCCGGCGTCGCGGTGAAGGCCTCGCGCGACCAGTCCTGGATGACGAGCTCGCGCGGGTTCGCCGCCTCCGGCCCGAACAGCGCCGCAAGCTGGCGCGCGACCAGCCCCGGCAGGGCCTCGCGCCGCGCCTCGCGCAGGGCAGGGGGCCAGGCGAGGAAACCGAACAGCGCGCCCTCCGCCGCGCCGGGCAGCGTCGCGTCGTGCATCTCGCCGAGCGGGCCGGCGTCGCTGAAGGCGCTGCCGGAAAGCCCGGCCTCGCGCCAGAACGGGCGTTCGTAGATCGCGAGCGCCTTGGCCTGGCCCGCCATCCAGCCCGGCACCGCGGCGAGGGCGGCGCGCGCCGGCGCGGGCAGGGCGGGCGTGAAGCCGAGCCCGGTGATGAGGCGCGGCGGCAGCGCCAGCACCGCGCGCGCGGCCTCGAAGGTCGTTTCGCTTCCGGCGGCCTGCGCGGTGACGGCCACGCCCGCGGCCGTCAGCGCGATGCGCGTCGCGGCATGGCCCGTCAGCACCGTGCCTTCCGGCACGGCGGCGGCCGTCGCCTCGACCATCGCGGAGATGCCGCCCACCACGCGCATCGACGGCGGCTCCTGCGGGAAGCCGTGCGCCAGGCGCCGCGTGCGCCCCGCCGGGTCCTGGAACAGGAAGCCGCCCTGCTCCGCCTGCTCGCGCAGCGCCAGCCCGGCGGCCCATGCCAGCGCCGCCACGCGCGGCTGCATGGTGGGCCAGATCCAGGCGGGGCCGAGGTCGTAGGCGCCCGCCGGCGTGCGATGGCTCAGCACCCGCCCGCCGATGCGCCGCCGCGCCTCCAGCACGCGCACCGAAAGCCCGCCGGCCGCCGCGCCGCGCGCGACCGCCAGCCCCGAAAGCCCGGCGCCGATGACGATGAGGTCGTGCATACGCCGCGCCTGATGCGCGTGAGCGCGCGTGCCGGCAAGGGGCGGAGGGTTCAGCGCGGATGCGTCATGCGGCCCGCGAGCCAGGATTCGACGCGCGCGAGATGCACCGCCTGGCCCGGGCCGCGATGGCCGAGCAGCGCATAGGCCATGATCTTGAAGCCGCTGTTGATGAAGAACCACGCCAGCGAATAGCCCCAGACCAGCAGCGCATAGCGCCAGCCGATGGGCGTGATGAACCAGCCGTACACCGTGGCCAGCGTGCCGATGAGCTGCGTCGTCTCGGTCGCCGCGATGAGCTTCCAGCCCGGCCACGGGCGCTGCCAGATCGCCCCCTTGTTGCGCGTCAGGTAGATGGTGAGGTGGCCCGCGACCAGAAGCTTGAGGAAGATCATCGACTGGACCTCGGCGCGGCTGAGCTGCAGCCAGTCCTGCACGATCCAGAACAGCAGGAAGGACGCGACGACGCCCAGCACGCCGAGCAGCGTGGAAATGGTCAGCGTCTGCGTCATGTCCCAGCGCACCGGGCGCTCGGCCACCGGCGCGTTGTCGTAGGCGATCATCATGATCGGGAAGTCGTTGAACAGCGCCAGCAGCACGATCATCACCGCCGTCACCGGGTAGAAGTTGAAGACGACGATGGAGAGCGTCATGAACAGCAGCACGCGCACCGTCTCGCTGATGCGATAGATCGCGTAGCCGGTCATGCGCTCGAAGATACGCCGCGCCTCCTCGATGCCCGTGGTGATGACCGAAAGCCCAGGCGCGGTCAGCACGAGGTCCGCCGCCGCCCGCGCTGCGTCCGTCGCGCCGCTCACCGCGATGCCGACATCCGCCTGCTTCAGCGCCGGCGCGTCGTTCACCCCGTCGCCGGTCATGCCGACGATGTGGTTGCGTGCCTGCAACGCCTTCACAATGGCGTATTTGTGCTCGGGGAAGACCTGCGCGAACCCGTCCGCCGCCTCCACCGCCTCGGGGTGCAGCGGCTCGCCGGATTTCGCGAACGCCTGGTCCGCCGGCAGGATGTTCTTGCCGAGCGCCAGCGTGCCCGCGATCTCGCGCGCGATGGCCGCGTGGTCGCCGGTCACCATCTTGATCGAGACACCCATGGCGCGGGCGCGCGCGATGGTGGCGGCGGCGTCCTCGCGCGGCGGGTCGAACAGCGGCAGCAGGCCGAGGAAGCGCCACGCTCCCCCATCCTGGCGTGCGACGCCCAGCGTGCGGTAGCCCTTGGCTGCCAGCGCGTCGATCGCCGCCTGGGCCTTCGCCAGGAGTGCGGCGTCCGGCGCGGTCAGCGCCAGGATCACTTGCGGCGCGCCCTTGCTCACCCGGAACGTTGTATCGCCGTGATGGAAGGCCGCTTCCGTGCGCTTGGAGACGGGGTCGAACGGCGTGAAGGCCAGCGGCGCGTAGCCGGCGAGCACGTCCGCACTCCCGAACCCGTCGAGGATCGCCTGGTCGATCGCGTCCGCCCCCTCGCGGCGGCAGGCGAGGGCGGCGGCCAGCAGCAGTTCCTTCGCGTCCGCCGCCGCGAACAGCACCGGCTCGCCCAGCGTGAGTCGGTTCTGGGTCAGCGTGCCGGTCTTGTCCGCGCACAGCACGTCGAGCCCCGCCAGCTCCTCGATCGCCACCAGCCGCGAGACGATGGCCCTGAGGCGCGCGAGCCGCTCCGCGCCCACCGCCATGGTGACGGAAAGCACCGCGGGCAACGCCACCGGGATCGCGGCCACGGTGAGGATCAACGCGAACAGCAGCGTCTCCACCAGCGGGTCGCCACGCCACAGCGCCACCAGCAGGATGAGCGCCACCAACCCCAGCGTGCAGAGGATGAGGAAGTTGCCGATGCGCAGCACCGCCCGCTGGAAATGCGAGACGGCGCCCGCCGACTCCACCAGCCGCGCGGTCTTGCCGAAATAGGTGTTCATGCCCGTGGCGGTCACCACGGCCCGCATCTCGCCGAGCTTCGCGACGGAGCCGGAATAAGCGGGCTCGCCCGCCTTCTTGTCCACCGGCAGGGATTCGCCCGTGAGCGCGGACTGGTCCACGCTGAGATAGCCGTCGCCCACGAGCCGCACATCCGCCGGCACGATGTTGCCGAGACGTATCAACACCGCGTCCCCCGGCACCAGTTCCGCCGCCGGGATGTCGCGCCAGCGTCCCTCTCGCAGCACCCGCGCCCGCAGCGCGAGCCTTTGCCTCAGCGCCGCGATGGCGCTGTCCGCCTTGTGCTCCTGCCAGAACCCGACGGTCGCGTTGAGCACCAGCATCGCCGCGATGATGCCGAAATCCGCCCAGTGCCGGACGGAGGCGGAGAGGACGGCCGCGGCCTCGATCATCCAGGGGATCGGCCCCCAGAAATAGGAGAGCAGCCTGGCCAGCGCGCTGACATGCTTCTCGGCGAGTGCGTTGGGCCCGACCTCGGCCAGCAGCCGCGCCGCCTCCGCCTCGGTCAGCCCGGCCGCCTCCGCCTCGGCGGGGCCGGTCGCGGCGCCCGCCTTCGCGGCAGCCTCGGGGGAGTGGAAATCAGCCTCGTCCGCTGTCATCGCCTGGCCTCGACCGCCTTTCCGGCGCTGCCAGCGCGCCGTAAGCCGCATGTGGTCCCATCACGCCAAGGGCGCAACCGTCGGCCGCGCCCGGCGTGCTGCATTGCGGCGAAAAGATGACCAAAAGTTTTGTCCATAAAGCACTTGCGGTCGGGTATTGAGCGGGGCAATCAAATCCTGTTGGCCCTCGGAGACGCTGCATGATCGTGCCCAACGCGCCCCTTCTCGATCGCCGCGGCTTCCTCGCCGGCACC
The DNA here is from genome assembly GCA_021785335.1 of Pseudomonadota bacterium. Next base: position 2,149 of record JAJYFW010000118.1, on the reverse strand, counting down.
GGCCTGGCGCTCGGCGCCGCTGCACTCGCCGACGCTCCGGGCGTGGCGCGCGCCGCCGCCCCCGCCGCGCCCCCGCTCGCCTTCATCATGAACTCCGGCGGCGCCACCGTCGGCATCATCGACATGGCCACCCGCCGCGTGCTGCGCGACGCGCCGACGCTGCGCGAGCCCAGCCACTGGGCGCTGACGCCGGACCACGCGCGGCTGCTGGTCTGCGACGCCGGCGGCAACGGGCTCTTCACCTTCGACCCGCGCACCGGGGCGGAACTCGCGCACCGCGTCTTCCCGGACCCCTACCAGATCGGCTTCTCGCCGGACGGCAAGCTGTTCGTGGTGAACTGCCTGCGGCTCAACTTCGTCGACATCTACAGCGCGGATCTGCGCCTGCTCGCGCGCCTTCGCGTCGGCTCCATGCCGAGCCATCTCGGCTTCTCGCCGGACTCGCGCTGGAGCTTCAACTCCATGCAGCAATCCGGCACCGTGGTCGCCATCGACCTGGTGACGAGGCGCCCGCGCTGGACGGCGCAGGTCGGCCCCACCGCGGCCGGCGTGCTGTGGCACAACAACCAGGTGCTGTGCTGCGTCATGGGCACGCACGACGTGGTGGCGCTGGACCCCGCGACCGGGCGCATCGTGCGGCGCGTGGAGACCGGTGTCGGCCCACACAACCTCTTCCTCACGCCGGACAAGGCCACGCTCTACGTCACCAACCGCGTCGGCGGCTCCATCGCGGCCCTCGATCCCGCGACGCTGAAGGTGCGGCGCGTCTACAACCTCGGCTACGCGGGGCCGGACGACATGGGCATGGCGCCGGACGGCAAGCTCTGGGTGGCGCTGCGCTTCCGCGAGCAGGTCGGCGTGCTGGACCCCGCGAGCGGGCGGCTCGAGACCATCGACGTCGGCCGCTCGCCGCACGGCATCTTCCTCAACACCACGCTGGCGCAGACCGGCTACGTCACCGCCGAGCAGCTCTGAGGCCCCGATGTTCGCGCCGCTGGACCGCGTCTTCAGCATCATCGCCGGCTGGATCGACCAGGCCGCGATCATTCCCATGCTGTACCGTTTCGGCTGGATGCAGTGGGCGGACCTGTCGTTCGACTGGATGCTGATCTGCGTCTACGGCGTGTTCGCGCTGCTGCTGACCTACGCCGTGTGCTGGCCGCTGGAGGCGTGGCTGCCGATCGAGCACTGGGAATCGAAACGGGCCGTCGCGGTCGATGTCTTCTACACCGTGCTCGCGCGCGTGGGCGTGCTGCCGATCGCGAGCTTCCTGGTGTTCTACCAGGTACAGGTGGCGGTGAACGGCTTCCTCGTCGCGCACGGCTACATCCCGCCGATGCTGGAGACGCTGGTGCCGGCGCTGATGGGCCGCCCCGTCCTCACCTTCATCCTCTACGCGCTGATCCTGGACTGCTCGGACTACTGGCGCCACCGCCTCTCGCACCGGTTCCGCGGCTGGTACGCGCTGCACGCGCTGCACCACGCGCAGCGGCAGATGAGCTTCTGGTCGGACGACCGCAACCACGTGCTCGACGACGTGGTGGCCGGGCTGTGGTTCGGCGCGGTCGGCCTCGCCATCGGCATACCGCCGCTGCAATTCCCGCTGCTGCTGATGTTCTTGCGCTTCGTCGAGAGCCTGAGCCACGCGAACGTGAAGCTCTCGTTCGGGCGCATCGGCGAGCGCATCCTGGTCTCGCCGCGCTTCCACCGCATGCACCACGGCGTGCTCGCGGCCGGCCAGCGTTCCTGCAACTACGCCGCCGTGTTCCCCATCTGGGACATCCTGTTCGGCACCGCGGATTTCGCCGCCGAATACCCCGCCACCGGCGACGACGCCGCGCCGGAGGCGATGGCCAGCGGCGGCTACCTCGCCCAGCAATGGGGCGGCTTGGTGCATTTCTGGAACGAGATGCGCGGCGGCAGGCGGGAAGCCGCGCCGGCGGCGACGCACGTGCCGGGCGGGAAGCGGGCCTGACGGCCCGCCGGCCTCAGCGCATATGCATCATCTCGCCTTTCGCCATCTCCAGGTGATGCAACTGGTGCGTGCCCAGCGACAGGATGCCGAGGAAACCCAGCGCGCAGATCTTCTGCACGTCCGCCGGGTTCGCGGACGTCACCGTGAGCGCCTCGCCGTCCGGTAGCGCCTTGG
>JAJYFW010000117.1:4199-6347 GCA_021785335.1 Pseudomonadota bacterium | reverse complement strand
ATGCGGCATAGATCGTGGTGGTGAAGGTACGGAATCGTAACAACGCGAAGGCGCCGAACTCCACCAGCACGTCGAGCGCCACCAGCAGCATCCCGCCGAGCAGCGCCGGGCGAAGCTGCGGCAGCACCACGCGCAGGAAAACCGCCCAGCGCCCGAGCCCGAGCGCCATCGCCGTCTCCTCCAGCGCCGGGTCCAGCCCGCGCAGCGCCGCGGCGACCGGCAGGTAGACGAGCGGCGTGTACGTCAGCGTCACCACCAGCCACGCGCCGAGGAAGCCCTCGAACACCGGCGCGATCGAGACCCAGGCATAGCCCGCGACGAACGGCGGCACGGCGAGCGGTGCCGCCGCCAGCACCGCCCAGGCTCGCCTTCCCGGCAACGCGGTGCGCTCCACCAGCCACGCCGAGGCGAGGCCCAGCACGCCCGCCGCCAGCATCGCCGCCACCATCAGCGTCAGCGTGTTGCCCAGCAGATGCGCGACCAGCGGGCGGAACAGCAACGCCCGCGCCGCCCCCCATCCCGCGCCGAGCGCGCTCGCGAGCGTCGCCAGGATCGGCAACAGCACCAGCAACGGGCCAATGGCGGCGGCGAGAACGAGGGCCGTGGGCATACCCCGGCTTAGACGAGCCCGGCCTGTTGTAACAGCCGCGCCGCGAGCCGGTCGTCGCCGATCGCGGCGATGGTCACCGGCGGCGGCCGCAGCGAGGCGAACGGCGCGAGCAGGGGGTTCGCCGCGATGCCCGGCCGCAGCGGATACTCGAAATCGACGTCGCTCTGCGCCAGCGCCGCCTGCATCGGCGCCGAGACCAGGAAGGCCAGGAAGCGCTGCGCCTGCGCCTGCCGGCGCGAGGACGCCAGCACCGCGGCGCCGGAGACGTTGATCAGGTTGCCGACATCGCCGGGGGAAAAGCGATGCAGCCGGCTCGCCGTCCTCGCCGCGCCTTGTTCCGTGCGCAGCCGGCACCAGTAATAGGAATTGACGATGCCGGTCGCGACCGCCCCGCGATCGACCGCGGCGATGACCCCCTCGTCATCATCGTAGATCCTGGCATTCGCCTTCATGCCGCGCAGCCAGGCGAGCGCCGCCGCGCGTCCCCTGAGCGCCGCGATCGCACCGATGATCGGCAGCGTGTCGGCATCCGTCGGCGCGAACGCCACGCGCCCCTTCCACGCCGGCGCCGCGAGGTCCAGCAGCGAGGCCGGCAGCGCGTCCGTCGCGACCAGCCGCGGGTTGTAGGCGAGCACCGAATCGCGCGCGAGCACGCCGAGCCAGTTGCCGCTCGGCGCGCTCCACTTCGCGGGCACTTGCGCCAGCGTCGCCTTGTCCACCGGGGCGAGCATGCGCCGCTCGTCGAGCAGCAGCAGTTCCGGCGAGTTCTCGGTAAAATAGACATCAGCCGGCGAATGCCTGCCCTCGGTCGCGATCTGGTTGGCGATCTCCGGCGCCTCGCCGAAGCGCGTCCTGACCGCGATCCCCGTCGCCTTCGTGAAGGCGCGGGTGATCATGTCCACCACCTGCTCGTGCTGTGCCGCATAGAGCACCAGCGGCGCGGCAGCGCGCGCGCCGGGCACCGCGACGAACGGCGCGGCGAGCAAAGCCCCGCCGCCCAGCAGGGCGGCACGGCGAGATAGACGGGACACGAGGCCTCCATTTGCGAACGCTTCGCATTTGCGGCTACGCTCCGCCCGCCGCCCTGTCAAGCAGCGCTTCCCCGCCACGCCGCGCGCCGCTTATGCTGAGGCATGCTCTGGGGTCAGGCCGTCGTCGCGATCTGGAATGGAATCACCCCCGAGGGCCGCGCCGAGTTCTACGCCTGGCACGTCCAGGAACACATGCCCGAGCGCGCCGCGATCCTCGGCTTCCGCCGCGGCCGCCGCTACATCGCTGCCGATGCCGCGACGCATCCCGAGTTCTTCACCCTCTACGAGGCCGCGACGATGGCGGTCCTGCTCGGCCCGGACTACGCCGCGCGTCTCAACGCCCCGACGCCCTGGACACGCCGCGCCACCGCCGCCTTCCGCGACACCAGCCGCGCCATGGCCGGCGTGCGCCACAGCGGGGGCCCCGGCGCCGGCGGCGCCATCCTCACCATCCGTTTCGAAGCCCCCATCGATGCTGCCTCCGCCGACGCGGCGCTGATCGCCCTG
>JAJYFW010000117.1:0-4189 GCA_021785335.1 Pseudomonadota bacterium | reverse complement strand
ACGAAACCCTCGCCGCCCTGCGCGTCACCGGCGCCCATCTCTGCGCCGCGGACCTTGCCGCCTCGGGCGAGCGCACCACCGAGACCCGCGGCCGCGCCGACATCCAGGCCCCGCCCGCCTGGTTCCTGATGGTCGAGGCCACGGACCCGGAAGCCCTCGCACTCCTCCTGCCGGAGCCTGCGTTGCGTACCGCGGGCGCCACCGGCCCGCTCCTGCGCGGACGCTACCGCCTCGAGGTGACGCGCACCCCTGGCGACTGAGCCCGCCCTAGATCGGCACGCCGAGGAGGAACAGGCCGAGATAGGCCGCAAGGAAGGATAGAAGTGCGGGGATCACCGGGATCTCGAAGTACTCGAGCGCCACGAAGAACCCGATCGTCAGCACCACGCCGAGCGGCGAGCCCTTATGGTGCTCGTAGTGCGACAGCATCATGTCGAAGAGCACGGCGCCGATCATCGCCATGGCACCGAACTTCATCGCCTCGAGGATTTTCTTGACGATCGGCCGGTCCATATAGCGCGTGGCGATCGTGAACCCGGCCGCGACCAGGATGATGCCCGGCAGGTTCAGCGCCAGCACCGCGACCAGCAGCCCCGCAAGCCCGGCGACGTGATAGCCGACCATGCCGGAGATCTTCGCAGCTGTGAGCCCCGGGAACAGGAACGTCATCGCCAGCAGCGAACTGTATTGGCTGGCGGTGATCCAGTGGTGGTTCGTCACCGCCGCGGTTTCGATAAGCTTCAGCATCGAATCCCCGCCGCCGAGCGCGAATATCCCGATCTCGCCGAAGCTGGTCAGCAACGCCCAAAGCGCGTGCAGCATGGTCCCTGTGCTCCTGGGTCAGTGATGGATCGGCTTCGAGGGCTTGGTCTCGAGCGGATGCGGCGTGTCGTCCGCCGGTGTCCAGAACGGCGCTGCGATGTAGAGCGCCAGGTAGATCAGCAGTGTCGCGATCACCGGCTCGTGGAACATCTCCATCGCCAGGAAGAACGCAACGGTGAGACCGATGCCGATCCAGTATTTCCGTCGCCTCGCCGCCGGCACGATCATGTCCCACAGCACCGCGGCGATAAGCGCCATGGCCGCGTAACTCATCGCGGTCAGCAGCTCGGCGACGAAGGGCACATGCGTGTAGTTCAGCAACAGCGAGAATCCGACGGAGGTCAGGATGATCCCGGGGATGTTGATCGCCAGCGCCGCCAGAACGAGGCCCGCGATCCCGGCCACCCGATAGCCCACCATGCCGGAGAGCTTGCAGGCGGTCAGGCCGGGAAACAGGAACGTCATTCCGAGCAGCGAGCCGAACTCCTCGTCCGACATCCATTTGCGGATGCGAACGGTTTCCTCGCTGATCATCTTGATCATGCCGTTGCCCCCGCCCAGCGAGAACAGACCGACCCGCCCGAAACTGATCAGGATGTCCCAGAGATCCTTGAGGAAATACGAACGCTTCGCCGCCTTGGGCGGCGCGGACTGATCAGGCATGGGCGCTCTTCCATGTGTTGAAGGGATGGGCGATCAGGTTGCTGTTGAAGTAGCGCGGATCGCCCGACACCTCCTCGGCCGTCCATGCCGGCAGGGCGATGCGCTCGTCCGTGCTCTTGAGCTCGCATTCGGCGACGACGAGCCCCTCGTTCTCGCCATGGAACACGTCGATCTCCCAAAGCTTCCCGCCATGCGTCTCGCGATGACGATGCTTCTCGATCAACGGCTTCTCGCACAATCCGTCCAGCATCGCCGCGGCGTCCTCGATCGGGATGGGGTACTCGAACTCGGAGCGCCTGATGCCGGTCGTGAGGCCCTTGATCGTCAGGAACCCCTTCTCGCCCGCGATGCGCACCCGCACCACCCGCTCCTTGACCGAGGAGAGATAACCCTGCCGATAGAGCACCCCGGCATCGACCGGCTTCCAAAGCTCGGTCCTGACCAGGTATTTCCGCTCGATTTCCGCTGCCATCCCGCTCCCTCCCTCACGCCTTGGCCGGTATCTTCGCGAGGCCAAGCGCGCGGATCAGCCCCTCCGGATAACTTGTGTTCGCATGGCTATCGAGGCCGAGCGCGGAGAGGGCCGAGACAACGCGCACAGGCTCCTCGTGCTCCAGCGAAAAACTGTCGAGACCGATATCGCCCACGCTCACGCGCGCGATCTCGGCGATGCAGCCGCCATAGCTGAAGCCGCGCCGTGACTTGTGGATGTCGACCGCCCTGAGATCGCGCTCCCCCGCGACGAAAGCGCGGAACTCCGTCAGGGAATAGGTTTCGCGCGCGAAGTTCCGTTTGCCGAAGATTGCCTGCATGTCGCTTCGCGTGAGCGGGAACGACGCCTTCAGCACCGGGTTCCATTGCTGCAGCCCGGCCTCGCTGGTCGCGAGCAGCCGCTTCACGTCGAGCGCCCCGCCGCGGATCTTGACGTTATCCGCCGTGTTCGCCGCGAGTTGCAGGATATAGGTCTCGTCGCTCTCCCGCGCGTGCGCATCCGGCGGCAGCTTTGCTTTCGTGACGAGTCCGGCAAGTGACGGCGCAAAGCAGCGCCACTCCCAGCGCGGGATGATCGTTTCGCCGGCCATCAGCTTGCCGCCGGCGAACGCATCGCATGTCGCGCGGAACCCTGCATCCCATTTCTCTCCAGAGATCGCTGTGTTTTTGTCATGTTCGGCACGTTGGACGGAGACCCAGGCGCAAGCGGCGGGATCGCCGCCCCGCCCGTGTCGCGGCCTACACGCATTCCGGCGCCGCAGGTGACAAGCGCCCTATTCTTCATTCTTCTTTCGCTTGTACTGGCTACGTCTCGTGGCAGCACTGCCGAAGGAACATGGCCGTTTACAGGCATCATGCCCAGTTTCATTGACCCACATCAAATCGATGGTTGAAATCGTCAACCGCAGCACCCGGCGCGGCCCTTGCGCCGGCACCCCCTCGCTTGCGCCCCGCGCCCCCCGACCCTAGCCTCCGCCCGCCAAACCCGGGGGATCGCATGCCCAAGCTCGCCGCCAATCTTTCCATGATGTTCAACGAGTTGCCGTTCCTCGACCGGTTCGCGGCAGCGGCGAAGGCCGGCTTCAGGGGGGTCGAATACCTCTTCCCCTACGAGTATCCCGCCGCCGATCTCGCCAAACGCCTCGCCGACAACGGCCTCGCTCAGGCACTGTTCAACATGCCCCCCGGCGATTGGGCGAAGGGCGAGCGCGGGCTCGCGTCCCTCCCCGGCCGCGTCCAGGAGTTCCGCGACGGCGTCGCCATGGCGCTCGACTACGCCGCGGCGCTGGACTGCAGGCTCGTGCACATGATGGCCGGCATCCCGCCCCAGGGCACCGCGCATGCCACCGCCGCCGCGCTCTACGCCAGCAACCTCGCCTGGGCCGCGGAACGCGCCGCCGCCGCCGGCGTCCGCCTCGCGCTGGAGCCGATCAACCACCGCGACATGCCGGGCTTTCACCTCAACACCATGCAGCAGGCCGCCGACATCATCGCGGCGATCGGCGCCGACCGCGCCGGCCTCCAGTTCGACGTCTACCACTGCCAGATCACCGAGGGCGACGTGACCAAGCGCATGGAGCGCTTCATGCCGATCATCGCCCACATGCAGATCGCCGACGTCCCCGCCCGTAACGAGCCCGGCACCGGCGAGCTCGGCTGGGCCTATATCTTCCGCCGCATGGACGAGCTCGGCTACGCCGGCTGGGTCGGCTGCGAATACCGCCCCGCGGGCGACACCGTCGCCGGCCTCGCCTGGCGCCAGGCCTTCAACGTATGACGACCTTCAACGCCTGATCAGCTTCGGCGTTCAACCTACGGAAAATTTGGAGATTGCCATGAAAATCGGTTTCATCGGCCTCGGCATCATGGGCCGCCCCATGGCGCTCAACCTGAAGGCCGCCGGCCACGACCTCGTCGTCCCCGAGCGCAAGAGCCTCACGCCGGAACTGCGCGCCGCCGCCATGGTCCGCGCAGACTCCGCCGCCGTCGCCGCCGAGTCGGAGGTCGTTATCACCATGGTGCCCGACACGCCGGACGTGGAAGCGGTGCTGTTCGGCCCGCGCGGCGTCGCCGAGGGCCTGAAGAAGGGCACGCTCGTCATCGACATGTCCTCGATCTCGCCCACCGCCACGCGCGACTTCGCGGCGCGGATCGAGACCGCCGGCTGCCAGTGGCTCGACGCTCCGGTCTCCGGCGGCGAGGTCGGCGCCAA
>JAJYFW010000116.1 GCA_021785335.1 Pseudomonadota bacterium | reverse complement strand
CGACGGAGCCGCCGGCGATCATCCAGCCGCGGCAGCGGCGCATGCAGTATTCCACGATCGCTTCCTCGCTGAAGCCGGTGCCGCCCATGACCTGGATCGCCTCGTTCGCCGCGGCGAAACCGGCCTGGTTGCACGCGAGCTTGGCCACGCTCGTGTCATAGGCGCTGGGCAGGCCGCGGTCCGCGTTCGTCGCGGCGCGGTAGAGCAGCAGTTGCGCCGCCTCCATCTGCACCGCGAGTTCCGCGAATTTCCATTGCAGGCCCTGGAACTCCGCGAGCACGCGGCCGAACTGCCGGCGCGTCGCCGCGTGTTCGCGCGCGCGCTCGTAGGCGTGGCGGCCGACTGCGAGCGAGCGTGCCGCGTTGCCGATGCGCTCGGCGTTGAAGGCGGCGATCTGCTTCTTGAAGCCGCCGGGGCCGAGCAGGAGATTTTCCTTCGGCACGCGGCACGCCTCGAAATAAAGCGCGCTCCATGTCTCGCCGTTCATGAAGCGCGAGGGTTTGCCCACGGTGAAGCCGGGCGTGCCGCGCTCCACCAGGATCGAGCCGATGCCGTCGAGCCCCGGCCCGAAGCGGCAATAGACGAGGAACACCGCGGCCTCCGCGCTGTTGGTGCCGAACACCTTGGAGCCGTCGAGGACGTAGTGGTCGCCGTCGAGCCGCGCCGTGGTGCGCAGGTCCGTCGCGGCGGACCCGGCCTCGGGCTCGCTCATGCCGAGGCAGATCACGCTCTCGCCGGCGAGCAGGCCAGGCAGCCAGCGTGCCTTTTGTTCCGGCGTGGCGTATTCGGCGAAGGTGCGGATGGGGCCGAAATTGCCGGCCTGGATCGCGTCCGCCGAGCGCGGGCAGACGGCGGCAACCTGCTCGATCGCGATCACCGCGTCCATCAGCGTGCCGCCCTGGCCGCCATCCTTCTCCGCGATGGTGATGCCGAGCAGTCCCTGCGCGGCGGCGAGGCGGGCGACCTCGAACGGAAAGCCTTCGGTGTGCGCGCGGCGGAGCGCGCCCTGCGCCAGGTGGTCGGCGGCGAAGCGGCGGACCGAGTCTGCGAACATCCGCTGTTCCTCGGTAAGCGCGAAATCCATCCGGTTCCTCCCGCGGCGCGAGTCGTTGCGTGCGGCGTTGCTTTTCCAACCTTGCGGCCGCGTTGGCTATATCCAAAACTTGGGTGGGCACGATTAGGGAGGGCGGGAGAGGCGTGCCGTATAGTGATCGCCGGGGCGATGGCCTACGCTTCCGCCCGGCGCCGAAACCGGATCGAGGAGGCCGTGCGACCCTGATGGAAATGCCCGCTGCGACGAACGCCCCGGTCCCTGGCCGCGCCCTGGTCGCGGGACAGGCCGAGGGCGACATCCTGCATGCCACGACCGGCCTCAGCGTCTGGGGCGGGATCGATCCCGCGACGGGAGTCGTCATCGACCACCACCATCCTCTGGCGGGGAAGTGCGTCACCGGGCGCATTCTGGCGATACCCGGCGGGCGCGGGTCGTGCACCGGCAGCGCGGTGCTGCTGGAACTCATCCTCAACGGGCGCGCGCCGGCCGCCATCGTCGTCTGCGAGGCGGAGGAGGTCATCAGCCTCGGGGCGCTGGTGGGCGCGCTCGTGTTCGAGAAGAAGATGCCGGTGCTGCGGATCGGGCCCGGTGATTTCGCGCGCCTCGCCGCATATCCGCGCGCGCGCATCGCGGGGGACTGGCTCCATCCAGCCGAGGACGGGCGCCGCGCATCCCAGCCGGCACCGCCCCCCGCCGCGAGTGCGCAAGCGGCGACGCTGCGACTGGAACCGCGCGACGAGGAAATGCTCGCGGGCCGACACGGCAGGGCGTGCGAGGTCGCGATGCGGCTCCTGGTCGCGATGGCGGAACTGCAGGGCGCCGAGCGGCTGACGGACGTCGCGCAGGTGCATATCGACGGCTGCATCTACACCGGACCCGCGAGCCTGCGGTTCGCGCAGATGCTGGTGGAGATGGGCGGGCGCGTGCGAGTGCCGACGACGCTCAATTCAATCTCGGTGGACCGGCGGCGCTGGCGCGAGCTGGGCGTGGACCCAGCGTTCGGCGAGCCGGCGAGCGCGCTCGCGGACGCGTATCTCGCGCTGGGCGCGCAGCCGAGTTTCACCTGCGCGCCCTACCTGCTCGCGACCGCGCCCGCCTTCGGCGAGCAGATCGGCTGGGGCGAGTCGAACGCCGTTGTGTATGCCAACAGCGTGCTCGGAGCGCGGACGCTGAAGTACCCCGACTTCCTCGACGCCTGCGTGGCGCTGACGGGGCGAGCGCCGCTCGCCGGGAGCCATCTCGACGCGGGGCGCCGGGCGACGCTCGCGATCGATGTCGCGTTTCCACCGGGCGCGGACGATTCCTTCTGGCCCGTGCTCGGCTATGGCTGCGGCGCGATCTGCGGCAAGGAAATCCCGCTGATCCGCGGGCTGGAGAACAGCGGCGCGGGGCAGGACGAGCTCAAGGCGTTCGGCGCTGCCTTCGCGACCTCCGCGGCGGCACCGATGTTCCACATCGCGGGCATCACGCCCGAGGCGGCGGGCCAGGCACCGGCGCGCGTGCTCACCATGAGCCTTTCGGATCTCGCAGCAACATGGGAGACGCTGGATACCGCCGGCGACTCGGCGATCGACCTCGTCAGCCTTGGCAATCCGCATTTCTCGCTCTCGGAGTTCGCGCGCCTCGCGGGGCTGGTGCGGGGGCGAAGGCGATCGCCCGGTGCCAGCGTCGTCGTGACCTGCGGGCGGGCGGTGCACCAGGCCGCGAGCGCGGCTGGCTATATTGCGGAAATAGAACGGTTTGGCGCCACGGTCATCACTGACACGTGCTGGTGCATGCTGGGCGAGCCGGTGGTGCCGCCGGCCGCGCGCACGCTGATGACGAACTCCGGCAAATACGCGCATTACGCGCCGGGCCTGGTCGGGCGGGAGGTGCGGTTCGGCGGCCTCGCGGCCTGCGTCGAGGCGGCATGCAGCGGGTTTTCCCGGCGCGGGCGGCCGGGCTGGCTCGGCGTCAGGGGCTAGCGCCAGCCGCCGCGGCACGTTGCGCGAGCGGCCCGCGCCATTGACGGGGCGGGTGGGTGATTCCATAAATTCATCACCGCGTTTCGTCGCGCCAGACGGCGAGCGCGCGTTATCCGCAGCCGCGAAGGGGGACCGTATCCGGTGCTGCGATTCCTGCTCCGGTCGTTGCTGCTTGGGGCGCTCGTGTGCAGCACGGTCCTGGTCGCGAGTTTCCTGCTGAGCCGCGCCTCCGGCAATCTCGCGATCAACATCGCGGGACCGGAGGCGAGTGCCGAGGCGATTGCCAAGATCCAGCACGAGCTAGGGCTTGACCGGCCGCTGCCGGTGCAGTTCTACGACTGGGCGGCGCGAGCGGCGCATGGCGATCTCGGCCGTTCCTTCCTGTTCCATGAGAAAGTGTCGAGCCTGATCGCGACGCATTTCCCGGTGACGTTCCGGCTCGGGGTGTTCGCGATCATGCTGGCGCTGGTGATCGCGCTGCCGCTGGGCATCGCCGCGGCGCTGCTGGAGGGCACGGTGTTCGACATCGCCATCGGCACCGTCGCCCTGCTCGGCCAGGCGATGCCGAGCTTCTGGCTTGGGCTGCTGGTCATCATCTGGTTCGGCATCGACCTGCACTGGCTGCCGATCGCGGGCGTTGACACTTGGACGGGCTATATCCTGCCCTCCTTCGTGCTCTCCTTCGTCGCGATCCCGGTGATCCTGCGGCTCACGCGCAGCGGCATGGTGGACGCGATGCGCGCGGACTACGTGCGCACCGCGCGGGCGAAGGGGCTGAGCCGCGCCTCCATCGTGCTAAAGCACGCGCTGCGCAACGCGGCGATGCCGGTGGTCGCGGTCTCGGCCGTGCAACTCGGCTTCATCCTCGGCGGCTCCGTGGTGGTGGAGGTGGTGTTCAACATCCACGGCCTCGGCTACCTCGCGTGGGAATCGATCGGCAAGGGCGACTTCCCTGTGGTGCAGGCGGTGGTGCTGCTGTTTTCGCTGATCTTCGTGGGCCTCACGGTGGCGTCCGACCTCGTGAGCGCGCTGCTTGACCCGCGGGTGCGCGGGGCGTGAGGGCAGTGAGGCGCCTGCCGCTGGTGCTTGGCACGGTCATCGTCGGGTTCGCGGTGCTGGTCGCGATATTCGGGCCGATGCTCGTGCCGCACGACCCGTTCACGCAGAACCTGGCGCATCGCTTCGTGCCGCCGGAATGGCTGCCGGGGGGCTCGCCCACGCACCCGTTCGGCACCGACCAACTCGGGAGGGACTATCTCGCGCGGCTCGTGCTCGGCGTGCGCATCTCGCTGATGATCGGGCTCACCACCGTCGTGCTCTCGGGGCTGATCGGCACCACGCTCGGCGTGATCGGCGGGTATTTCGGCGGCTGGGTGGATGCGGTGGTGATGTTCATCGTCTCCTGCCGGCTCGCGATTCCCATCATCCTGGTGGCGCTGACGGTGGTGTTCCTGGTCGGCAGCTCGCTTACCGTGGTGATGCTCACCATCGGGCTGCTGCTGTGGGAACGTTTCGCGGTCGTTTCGCGTTCCGCGACACGGCAGGTAGCCTCGCGCGACTACGTGGCGGCGGCTTGGTGCGCGGGGTGCTCGCGGCGGTGGATCGTGCTCGGGGAGATCCTGCCCAACATCGTGCATCACCTGATCGTGGTGGCAACGGTGGACATGGCGATCGCCATCCTGCTCGCGGCCGCGCTTTCCTTCCTCGGGCTCGGCGTGCCGCCGCCGATGCCCGACCTCGGACTCATGATCGCCGAAGCGAAGGACTACATGTTCTTCAAGCCCTGGGTGATCGAGATCCCCGGCCTCACGCTGTTCGTGCTGGTACTCGGCATCAACCTGCTGGGCGACGGGCTGCGCGACACGCTTGGCGGCGAGAGCGGCGGATGAGCCCGGTTCTGGAGGTGCGCGACCTGCGCGTGCGGTTCGGCTCCATGGCGGCGGTGCGCGGCATCGACCTTGCCATCGAGCGTGGGCAGACACATTGCCTGGTGGGCGAGTCCGGCTGCGGCAAGTCGGTCAGCGCGCTGGCGGTGATGCGGCTGCTGCCGAAAGGTGCGAAGCTGGAGGCGGGCGCGATCCGTTTCGCCGGCGAGGACATCGCGCGCCTGCCGGAGCGGGCGATGCGCCGGCTGCGCGGCGACCGCATGGCGATGATCTTCCAGGAGCCGATGACCAGCCTCAACCCCGCCTACACCATCGGCTCGCAGATGACGGAGGTGCTGCGTGCGCATCGCGGCATGGGGCGTGCCGCGGCGGTGGAACGGGCGGAGGCGATGCTTGCGCGTGTCGGTGTCTCCGCCCCCGGCATGCGGCTCGGGCAGTATCCGCACCAGCTTTCCGGCGGATTGCGCCAGCGGGTGATGATCGCGACCGCGCTGCTGTGCGAGCCCGACCTGCTGGTGGCCGACGAACCGACGACGGCGCTGGACGTCACGGTGCAGGTGGGCATCCTGAAGCTGCTCGCGGATCTCAAGCGCGACCTCGGGCTCGCGATGCTGCTCATCACCCACGACCTCGGCGTGGTCGCGCGCATCGCGGACGTCGTTTCGGTGATGTATGCGGGCGAGATCGTGGAGCACGCGCCGGCGGGGCAGCTTTTCGCGGAGCCGCTGCACCCCTACACGCGCGGCCTGCTGCGCGCGATCCCGGTGCCGGGCAAGGTGAAGCGCGGCGAGAAGCTCGCGACTATCCCCGGCATCGTGCCACGCACCGAGGCGGGGTTCCGCGGCTGCGCCTTCCGCGACCGCTGCGGGTTCGCGACGCCCGAGTGCGCCGAGCCCGTTGCCGAGCGCGTGGAGGGCGCGCATCGCTGGCGCTGCCGGCTAGAAGCCGGCTGGCGGGAGGCGGCATGAGCGCCGCGATCGAGGCGAGCGGCGTCTCGGCGGTGTTCGACCAGCGCGCCGGCACGTTCGGCGTGCGCCGCCGCGTGGTGGCGGTGGACGACGTGTCGCTCACCGTGCCGGAGGGCATGGCGCTCGGCATCGTGGGCGAATCCGGCTGCGGCAAGTCGACCTTCGCGCGGCTGCTGCTCGGGCTGCTGGCACCCAGCGGAGGGGCTGTGCGCGTCGGCGGGCAGGTGCTGCAGGCGATGGACCGGCTGGCGCGGGCGCGGCTGATCCAGCCGGTGTTCCAGGATCCGGCGAGTTCGCTCAACCCGCGCCGGCGCGTGGGCGAGATCGTGGCGCTGCCGCTGCGCGCGGCGGGCGTGGCGCGCGCCGAACGGCGGGAACGGGCCCTCTCGATGCTGTCGCGCGTCGGCCTCGCGCCGGAGATGGCGGCGCGCTACCCGGGGCAGCTCTCCGGCGGGCAGCGCCAGCGCGTGGCGATCGCGCGCGCACTGGTGCTGCAGC
>JAJYFW010000115.1 GCA_021785335.1 Pseudomonadota bacterium | reverse complement strand
GCGAAGACCGGGTGGGCGTCCGTCGGGTTGGCGCCGATGGTCATCACCACGTCGGCATGCTCGACGGAATCGAAATCCTGCGTCCCTGCGGAAGTGCCATAGGTGGTCTTGAGCCCGTAGCCGGTAGGCGAGTGGCATACGCGGGCGCAGGTGTCGACGTTGTTGTTGCCAAACCCGGCGCGCACCAGCTTCTGCACCAGGTACGTCTCCTCGTTGGTGCAGCGCGAGGAGGTGATCCCGCCGACCGCGCCGACGCCGTGCTGCGCCTGAATGCGGCGGAACTCGCTCGCCACGTGCGCGATTGCCTCATCCCACGATACCTCGCGCCACGGATCGGTGACCCTGGCCCGCAACATTGGCTTGAGGATGCGATCCGGGTGACTGGCGTATCCGGTCGCGAAACGACCCTTGACGCAGGAATGGCCGCGATTGGCCTTGCCGTCCTTGTACGGCACCATGCGTACCAGCGTGTCGCCCCGCATTTCCGCCTTGAAGCTGCAGCCCACGCCGCAATAGGCGCAGGTGGTGACGGCGGAATGCTCCGGCTGGCCGAGTTCGACGACGCTCTTTTCCATCAGCGTCGCGGTCGGGCAGGCCTGCACGCAGGCGCCGCAGGAGACGCATTCGCTGGCGAGGAAGCTCTCGTCCAAGCCCGCCGCGACATGCGATTCGAAACCGCGCCCGCCAATGGTCAGCGCGAACGTGCCCTGCACCTCCTCGCAGGCGCGCACGCAGCGCGAGCAGACGATGCATTTCGCGGGATCGAACTGGAAATAAGGGTTGGAGGTGTCGACCCGCGCCTCGAGATGGTTGGCGCCATCATAACCATAGCGCACCTCGCGCAGCCCCACCTCGCCCGCAGTGTCCTGCAGTTCGCAATTGCCATTGGCCGAGCAGGTCAGGCAGTCGAGCGGATGGTCGGAGATATAGAGCTCCATCACCCCGCGCCGGAGCCGCGCGAGATTGGGCGACTGCGTGTGCACGACGAGCCCCTCGGCGACCGGCGTGGTGCAGGAGGAGGGCGTTCCCGCGCGCCCCTCGATCTCGACCAGGCACATGCGGCAGGAGCCGAAGCTGTCCAGCATGTCGCTGGCGCAGAGTTTCGGCACCTTGATGCCGGCCTCCATGGCCGCGCGCATCAGCGACGTGCCTTCCGGCACGGTCACGCGCTGCCCGTCGATGGAGAGCGTCACCATCGCCGTTGCCGCGGACGGTTTCGTTCCGTAATCGATTTCCTGGATCAGGCCCATGGCATCACTCCGCGGCCATCCGCGCCCCGGCGCGCGGCACGAAATCCTCCGGGAAATGGGTCAGCGCGCTCATCACCGGGTACGGCGTGAAGCCGCCCAGCGCGCAGAGCGAACCGTACTTCATCGTGTGGCAGAGATCGGCGAGCAGCTCGCGCTGCGCCTCCGGCCGCACACCGGCGAGCAGCCGGTCGATCACTTCCACCCCGCGCACGGAGCCGATGCGGCAGGGCGTGCACTTGCCGCAGCTTTCCAGTCCGCAGAACTCCATCGCGAAGCGCGCCTGGCGCGCCATGTCCACCGTGTCGTCGAAAATCACGACGCCGCCGTGCCCGATCAGCCCGTCGCGCGCGGCGAAGGCCTCGTAGTCGAAGGGCGTGTCGAACAGGGCAGGGGGGAAATAGGCGCCGAGCGGCCCGCCCACCTGCACCGCGCGCACGGGGCGCCCGCTCGCCGTGCCGGCGCCCACGCGCTCCACCAGGTCGCCGAGGGTCACGCCGAACGCGCACTCGTAGAGCCCGCCATGGCGGACATTGCCGGCGAGCTGCACCGGCATCGTGCCCCGCGACCGGCCGAGACCGAACCCCTGATACGCGCCTGCGCCCTCGGCCATGATCCACGGCACGGAGGCGAGCGAGATCACGTTGTTGATCACTGTGGGCTTTCCCCACAGGCCCTGGATCGCCGGCAGCGGCGGCTTGGCGCGCACCATGCCGCGCTTGCCCTCGAGGCTGTCGAGCAGCGACGTCTCCTCGCCGCAGACATAGGCGCCGGCGCCGACGCGTACCTCGAGCGCGAACCCGTCGAGAGCGCCCTCCCGCGCCGCGACGCGGATCGCCTCGCGCATGGCCGCGACCGCGTGCGGGTATTCGGAACGGATATAGACGTAGCCTCGCGACGCGCCGACGGCGAAGCCCGCGATCGCCATGCCCTCGATGAGCAGGAAGGGATCACCCTCCATGACCATGCGGTCGGCGAAGGTGCCGGAATCGCCCTCGTCCGCGTTGCAGACGATGTATTTCGGGCTCTCCGCCGCCGCCGCCGCGGTGCGCCACTTGATGCCGGTGGGGAACCCGGCGCCGCCGCGCCCGCGCAGGCCTGAGGCGACGATCTCCTCAACCGTCGCGGCCGCCCCGAGGGATTTAGCGCGCGCGAGGCCCTTCCAGCCGCCGTGCGCGGCATAGTCCTCGGGCGATAGTGGATTGGTGATGCCGCAGCGCGCGAACACCAGCCGCGTCTGGTCGCGCAGGAACGGAATCTCCTCGACCGGCCCCAGCGCCTTTGCGTGCGTGCCGCCGTCCAGGATCGCGGCGAGCACGCCTTCGGCATCGGCGGGCCGCATCGGTCCGAACCCGATACGGCCTTCGGCGCTCTCCACCTCGAGCAGCGGTTCGAGCCAGACCATGCCGCGCGTGCCGGTGCGGACGAGGTCGAGCGTGATCCCGCGGGCGGCGCCGGCGGCCCGCAGTGCTGCGGCGACATGCTCGGCCCCCACCGCGATGGCGGCAGCGTCGGCGGGCAGGTACAGGCGCAGCCGGCGGCTCATGCCGCCCGCTCCCGCGCGCCGCCCAAAGCCTCATCCAGGGTCGCTTCGTCGAGCCGGCCGAGCACCTCGCCGTCCAGCATCGCCGCCGGCGCGCAGGCGCACAGGCCGAGGCAGAACACCGGCTCCAGCGTCAGCGCGCCATCCGGGGTCGTCGCGTGCCAGTCGATGCCATGCCGGCGCCGCACTTGGGTCGCCAAGGCCTCGCCGCCAGCGGCCTGGCACGCCTCCGCCCGGCACAGCCGCAGCACGTGCCGTCCGGGCGCGCGACGCCGAAAGTCATGATAGAAGGTAACAATGCCATGCACCTCGGCACGGCTGAGGTTGAGGGCGGCAGCCACCAGCGGCTCTGCCTCGACCGGGACATGGCCGAAAACCTCTTGCAGCGCATGAAGAATTGGTAAGATGGCGCCCGGTTCGCCGGCGTGCTCGGCGATGATCGCGTTGGTCCGCGCCTCGCTCCAGCGCTCGTATTCCGGCACCCGCGCTTCCTCCTTGGCTGGTTCTGCCTATTTTTGGGTACCGCCGGAGAGTAAATTCAAGGCCCTGGTTCCGTAGTGCGATAGAAGATCTCGATCAAGCCGGCGCGGCGAGGCGTTAGTGGAGCCCCCGCGTTGCGACAAAGCGCCTGGCTTCCGCCAGCAAGGCTGCCGTCAGCGGCGTCAGCGGCTCGCGTTGCGGATAGATCAACCCCACGGTCGGTGGTGGGCGCCGGTCATCGATCGGGATCGCGACCAACCGGCCCGCGACGTCCAGCGTGTCCACCAGCACCGCGGGCAGCACGCCCGCCCATTGGCCCGTGCGCACGTGGGCGAGCACGGCGAGCATCGAGTCCGACTGCATCGCCGGCGCCGAGGTGACGCCCGCCTCGCGTAGCGCCGCGTCGATGATGCGCCGGTTCTGCATGTCGGGCGTCAGCAGGGCGAGCGGTACCCCCGCGAGCTGTTCCCAGGTGACCGAGGGTGCCGTCGCCAGCGCATGATCGGCGGCAACCACGAGCCAGTAGACCTCGTGATAGAGCGGCAAGGTGCGTACCCGGCCCACCGGCTCGCGGTCGAGATAGGACAGCCCGACATCCGTCTCCAGGTTCTCGAGCTGGGCGAGAATCTCGATCGAGGTCCGCGAGAAGACCGAGAAGGTGACGTTGGGGTGGGCCAGCCGGAACGGCTCCGTCAGCGCCGTCACCATCGGCAGCGCCGTCGGGATGACGGAGAGCCGCAGATGCCCGGCAAGCCCGGTCTTGAGCGCGCGGATCTCGTCGCGCAGCGCCTGCGTGTCGCCGACGATGCGCCGCGCCCAGTCCAGCGTGCGCTGCCCTTCCGGCGTGAAACCGATGAAGCGGCTGCCACGCTGCACCAGCAGCACGCCGAGCTGTTCCTCGAGCTGCTTGATCCCCGCCGAAAGCGTCGGCTGCGTCACGCCGCAGCTATCCGCGGCGCGGCCGAAATGCTGCTCGCGGGCCAGCGCGATGAGATAGGCGAGCTTGTCGATCACGCCTGCCCCATCGCTCGCCGGTCGGGCATCGCGCGCGCCGGGTTCGCCGGGCCTATTCGGCCGTCTCCGGCTCCCGCTCGGTCTCGCCCCCATCGTTCTCGCCGCCATCCGCCTCGCTGGCGGGGCGCGGCAGCGCCGGCACCGCCTCGGCGAACTCGAAGGCGAGCTTGCCTTCCGCGACCGTCACCTTGACCGCGCCGCCCTTGAGCAGCCGGCCGAACAGCAGCTCATCGGCCAGCGGCTTCTTGATGTACTCCTGGATGATGCGCGCCAGCGGCCGCGCGCCATAGAGCCGGTCGTAGCCGCGCTCGGCCAGCCACTCCTTGGCGGCGGACGACATCTCGATCGTGACGTTTCGGTCGGCGAGTTGCGCCTCGAGCTGCATGACGAATTTCTCGACCACGCGCGCGACGATCTCCGGCGTCAGCCCGGCGAACGCGATCACCGCGTCGAGCCGGTTGCGGAACTCCGGCGTGAACATGCGCTTGATCGCGTCCTCGTCCTCGCCCTCGCGCGCCTCGCGCCCGAACCCGATCGCCTCGCGCGCCATGTCGGAGGCGCCGGCGTTGGTCGTCATGATCAGGATGACGTTACGGAAGTCCACCGTCTTGCCGTTGTGGTCGGTGAGCTTCCCGTGATCCATCACCTGCAGCAGGATGTTGAACAGGTCCGGATGCGCCTTCTCGATTTCGTCGAGCAGCAGCACCGCGTGCGGGTGCTGGTCGATCGCGTCCGTCAGCATGCCGCCCTGGTCGAAGCCGACATAGCCGGGCGGCGCGCCGATGAGGCGGGAGACCGAGTGCCGCTCCATGTACTCGCTCATGTCGAAGCGGATCAGCTCGATGCCGAGCGTGGAGGCGAGCTGGCGCGCGACCTCCGTCTTGCCCACGCCGGTGGGGCCGGAGAACAGGTAGTTGCCGATCGGCTTCTCGGGGTCGCGCAGCCCCGCGCGCGAAAGCTTGATCGCGGCGGCGAGCGCCTCGATCGCGCGATCCTGGCCGAACACCATCGCGCGCAGGTCGCGCTCGAGGTTGCGCAGCGTCTCCTTGTCGTCGGCGGAGACGGATTTCGGCGGAATGCGCGCGATCTTGGCGACGATCTCCTCCACGTCGCGCAGCGTCACCGTCTTGCGCCGCTTGCCCTCGGGCAGCAGCATGCGCGAGGCGCCGACCTCGTCGATCACGTCGATCGCCTTGTCCGGCAGCTTGCGGTCGTGGATGTACTTTGCCGAGAGCTCGACCGCGGCGCGGATCGCCTCGTCGGTGTAGCGGACCTTGTGGTGCTTCTCGTAGTTGCCCTTGAGGCCGCGGAGAATCTTCACCGAATCCTCGATGTTGGGCTCATTGACGTCGATCTTCTGGAACCGGCGCACCAGCGCGCGATCCTTCTCGAAGTAGTTGCGGAACTCCTTGTAGGTGGTGCTGCCGATGCAACGCAGCGTGCCGGAGGCGAGCGCCGGCTTGAGCAGGTTCGACGCATCCATCGCGCCGCCCGAGGTAGCGCCGGCGCCGATCACGGTGTGGATCTCATCGATGAACAGCACGGCACCCGGCTGCGCCTCGAGCTCGTTCACCACCGCCTTGAGCCGCTCCTCGAAATCGCCGCGATAGCGCGTGCCGGCGAGCAGCGCGCCCATGTCGAGCGCATAGATCGTGGCCTTGGACAGCACCTCCGGCACGTCGCTCTCGACGATGCGCTTCGCCAGGCCCTCGGCGATCGCCGTCTTGCCCACGCCGGGATCGCCGACATAGAGCGGGTTGTTCTTGGTGCGGCGGCAGAGGATCTGGATCGTCCGCTCGATCTCGGTCTCGCGGCCGATCAGCGGGTCGATCTTGCCCGCCATCGCCTTCTTGTTGAGGTTGACGCAGTAGGTGGACAGCGCGTCCTGGCCGCGCCGAGACGGCTTCTCCTCGCGCTCGCCCTCGCCGTGATTCTCCGCGCCCGAGCCCTGCACCGGGCGTGGCTGGCTGCGGCCCGGCGCCTTGGCGATGCCGTGGCTGATGAAGTTGACCGCGTCGAGCCGCGTCATGTCCTGGGTCTGCAGGAAATAGACGGCATGGCTCTCGCGCTCGCTGAACAGCGCCACCAGCACGTTCGCG
>JAJYFW010000114.1 GCA_021785335.1 Pseudomonadota bacterium | reverse complement strand
AAAGAAGCTTGGGTAAGATCGTTTGATCGCGGATAACGATCCCGCCTTAACCAACACCACATGTTCGCCCGGTCTTCCCTTCAGTTCCTGTTCTAGCTTCGTGTATTTTTCATTCGCCCGCTGAGATTCGAGCCAACCATACGAGGACCACGAAATTTTCTTGTTTTCGACGCTTAGATGTAGGAGATAATAGCCCCTATCTGGAGTTATTTTCTGCTCATGAATTGCTTTTATTCCATGCCGAAATCCTTACAATACATGGACTACATCGAGGTTTCTAGATAAATCCGAAAGCTCTTGACGCAAGTGACGGATCTCTCCTGGTGTTCCGGGGACAAGCGGACATTTTTCTCCTATTGCGATAACTGAAGACATCAGCAGGAAAAATCTCTTCCACTCTTCATCGCCCTGGTTCGCCTTCAATGCCTGTTTGGTAAGAATATCAACCGTTTCTAATGCAGTGGCCCATGCATGTTGATTTAGCGAGCGAATTTGTATTTCAATTCGCAGCTTGTCCCACGATTTATTATTGTTGGGTCCTATCCAACGATATATAAGATGAAGGCTCCTATAGCCATCTGGCTTGGGAGTTGCTATATAATCCTTCCCGTCTCCAACTAAATCTTGGGCGAATTTCCTAGTACTGCTCCGATATGATTCGGCAAGCTCATATACTTCACGGCAGGAAGGGAGAACCGCACGGCATCCTCCGATGTCCTGCATTTGAGATAGCTGCATCGTCTCGGTTTGTTTTCTCGACAGCTTGTTATGTATCGACTCAAACCTCTTAAGTCTCTGACTTACGAGAGGTTGCTGTGACGTTTTGCGTGCGCGCGTTCTAAGGTTCGTCTGGAAGCAATTCAGCGGATAACTGTGCGCAGATCGCCAATTATTTACGACCTCAACAGCATGGCGATAAGCGGCAAAAGCCTCTCTCCACTCAGGAGTTGTCCAATCGACCGGCAGTGGCTTGATGATGACGGTTCCCGCTCTATCGACCTGATTGCGTGTGTACTGCGGCTTGGCCCATTCCATATCGGCTGGAGGCGAAAGCGCCCCCCCCACCATACCCGCAGAAAATCCCGGGGCAGCGCGCTCACGACGCGCCCCCCTTATCTACCCCTAGCGGCTGGGTATGGGAAGTATCACGTCGCCTTCTTGTAAGAAAGAACCAACGAACTTTTATCCGACAGGCAGGATCGCGGCGACGATGTCGACGAGCAGGCGCAGGTCCGCGGGGCGAGACAGACGGTGATCGCCGTCCTTGATCAGCACCACCTGCACGTCCGGGCCCTCGATCCGCTCGGCGAGCGTGAGCGCGGTGCGCCACGGCACGTCGGGGTCGCGCTGCCCCTGCAGCACCCGCACCGGACAGGCGAGCGGAACGGGCGCGTCGAGCACCAGGTTGTTCGCCCCGTCCTCGAGCAGCCGCCTCGTGATGGGCAGCGGATCGCCATAGGCATTCGGCACCTCGAAGCGCCCGTCGCGCTCCAGCGCATGGCGCTGCGCGTGGTTGAGCGCGGGGCGGATCGTCGTCTCGGTGAAATCGGGCGCCGGCGCGACGCCGACGAAACCCGCGACGCGGTGCGAGAGCCGCCGCGCCAGCAACAGCCCGATCCACCCGCCCATGGAGGAGCCGACCAGGACCAGCGGTCCCGGCGTCGCCGCCTCGATCACCGCGAGCGCATCCGCCGCCCAGTCGCCGATGCATCCGCCCTCGAAACGCCCCCCCGAGGCGCCGTGGCCGGAATAGTCGAGCCGCAGCATCGACTGCCCCCACGCCGCGGCGGCCTCGCGCAGGGCGAGCGCCTTGGCACCGCGCATGTCGGAGCGCAGGCCCGGCAGGAAGACGATGGTGGGCTCGCGTCCGGCATCCAGCGCATAGGCCAGGCGCGTGCCGGCGCGCTCGGCGAACCTCATCCGAGGCGCACGCGCGCGGTATCGCCGTGGCGCTCGATGGTGGCGCCGAAGGGTTTCGACAGCTCCGCGAAGCGGTCGAGGATGCGCGCCGCCTCCTCGCCCGTCGCGAGCCTCGGCCGGCCGCGCCGGTGCGCGCGCTCGCCGAGGCCGAGGCCGACCGGGATGAGGTCGATGCCCGCGAGCACGCCGTCGCGCCAGGCGAGCATCGGCACCAGGCTCTCCCAGTAGCGGCGGTCGGCGGGGAAGCCGCGGCGATCGTTGTCGGTGCGCAACCGGTATACCTGGCCCGGCGTCATGTCGGGCTCGGCGGCGAAGCGCTCGTAGCTGTCCGACGGCAGGCGCGGCACCAACTCGTTCTGGCCGATGAAATTGCCGAGGCTGTAGAAGATCGGCCGGCCGCGATAGAGTTCCATGCCACGCAGCAGGTGCGGGCCGTGGCCGGCGACGAGGCTCGCGCCCTCGTCGATCATCCGGCGCGCGAAGGGCGGGATGAACTCCGCCGGATCCTCCTTGGTCTCGCCCTGCTCGTGCGCGTGCAGGCTGACGATGACGATATCGGCGAGCGCCGCCGCCTCCCGCACCCAGCGCGCCAGGGCATCGATGTCGGAGGCGCGGGCGGTCATGCGGATGCCGGGCTTCGCCGCCTCGCGGAAATTCATGCTGCCGAAGGAGAAGACCGTCGGGTCCTTGGGCGGGCGCTGGAAACCCATGGCCAGCATCTGCTGGCGCCGCGCCTCCAGCCCCGTGGCCTCGGCGATGGCGCGCAGCTGCGCCATCTGCTCGGCGCCGATCTCATGGACGGTCTCGTGGCGCAGCGGCGCGAGGCCGGGGCGCCCCGGCATGTCCGGCCGCTGCTCGGAGGCTTCCTGGCCGCGCGCGAAGCTGGACGCGCAGGAGATCAGCGCCACCGTCGCCTTCGGGTGCGTGACGTAGGCGGGGCGGCGCGCGTCCTCGAGGTTGCGGCCGATGCCGGCGAAGGCGACGCGGCGCGCCTCCAGCGCCTCGATGGTGAGCATGAGCCCGGTGGTGCCGTAGTCGAGCGCATGATTGGTGGCGGCGGCGAACAGGTCGAACCCCGCCGCGTGCAGATCGTCGATCACCCAGGCGGGGGCGCCGAAATGCGAACCCCCGGATTCCAGCGCCGGCTCGCCGCGGTAGTCGTTGGCCAGCACCTCGAGGTTGGTGAAGGCGAGGTCGGCCGCGCGGATACGGTCGAACAGCGGCATCAGCACCGGATCCTCGGTGGAGAGCAGGCGGCGCTGGAGGATGGAATCGCCGCTGAGGGCGAGGTTGAATTCGCTGGACATGCGGCGAGGATAGGGTCGGCTCGGAACGAAGGGAAAGACGTGGCGCGCGGCGAGGAGCGCAGGGCAGACAAGCGGCGCGGCGGCGCACCGGCGGCCGGGGATGACGCGCGCCACGCGGGCGCGGCGAACCTCATCGCCGTGCTCGTGGCGGTGACGCCCGGCGAGCAGGGCCCGGCGCAGCCGCTGGTGCTGGCGATCCGCGGCGGCACCACCCTGCCCTCGGGCCCGTTCCAGCTGCGCCACCGCTCGCTGCAGGCGGGGCTGCGCGGCTGGGTGGAATCGCAGACGCACCACCCGCTCGGCTATGTCGAGCAGCTCTACACCTTCGCCGACGCCGACCGCGGGGCGGACCGGGCGGGGCACGTGGTCTCCATCTCCTACCTCGCCCTCACGCGCGAGGGGCCGCTCGCGGGGGCCGACGAGCCGGAATGGCGCGGCTGGTACGAGTATTTCCCGTGGGAGGACCGGCGCGGCGGCGGCAAGCTGGTGGCCGAGGCGATTGCGCCACGCCTGGCCGCCTGGGCGGAGGCCGGGGACGGCGCGGAGGGCGACGGGGCGGCGCGGCGGCGGCGCGCGGCCCTGGTGTTCGGGCTCGACGGCATGCCCTGGCACGAGGAACTGGCGCTGCAGCGCTACGAACTGTTGTGGGAAGCCGGGCTGGTGGCCGAATCGCGCCAACACGGCGTCGCCGGCCCGGTTCCGGGCCTGGCCATGGTCGGCGACCACCGCCGCATCCTCGCCACCGCCATCTCGCGGCTGCGGGCAAAGATAAAGTACCGCCCGGTCGTGTTCGAGCTGCTGCCGCCCGCCTTCACGCTGCTCGATCTGCAGCGCTGCGTCGAGGCGATCGCCGGGCGGGCGATGCACAAGCAGAATTTCCGCCGCCTGATCGAGCAGCAGGACCTGGTGGAGGAAACCGGCGCGGTCGCGCGCGAGACCGGCGGCCGGCCCGCGAAGCTGTTCCGCTTCCGCCGCGCGGTGCTGGAGGAGCGGGCGGTGGCAGGCACCAAGGTGGGGGTGACGCGGGGCTGACGGCGGCGGGCAGCCGCGCGCCGGGCGGGCTTGACTCGGCTTGTGCTCAATACCAGCATATGCTGATCAATGCTCGAAAGGAGCATAAGATGGGTCACCTGAACGCCCCACCGCTCGCCGACGCGCTCGCCCGCACCGCGCCGATCCGCGAGCGGCTGAGTGCCGTCATCCCGCCGATGGAGTGGCCGGTCTTCGCCGAGGACGTGGCCGCCATCCTCGACCTCAAGCGCGAGCGCAACGCGGTGATCCTCGCGCACAACTACCAGACGCCCGAGATCTACCACGGCGTCGCCGACGTGGTGGGGGACAGCCTCGCGCTCGCCCGCAAGGCGGCCGAGACCGATGCCGAGGTGATCGTGCTCGCCGGCGTCCACTTCATGGCCGAGACCGCGAAGCTGCTGAACCCGGGCAAGACGGTGCTGATTCCGGATACCAGCGCCGGCTGCTCGCTCGCCTCCTCCATCACGGCGCAGGACGTGCGGCTGCTGCGCGCGGCGCATCCCGGCGTGCCTGTCGTCTCCTACGTGAACACCTCCGCGGCGGTGAAGGCGGAGACCGATGTCTGCTGCACCTCCGCGAACGCCCGGCGCGTGGTGGAATCGCTCGGCGTGCCCAAGGTGATCATGCTGCCGGACGAATACCTCGCGCGGAACGTCGCCGCCGAAACCGCGGTCGAGATCGTCGCCTGGCAGGGCCATTGCGAGGTGCACGAGCGCTTCGGCGCCGCGGACGTGCGCGCGCTGCGCGAGGCGCATCCGGGCCTTGTCGTGCTGGCGCACCCGGAATGCCCGCCGGAGGTGGTGGCCGAGGCCGACTACACCGGCTCGACCGCCGGCATGAGCACGTTTGTCGCGCGTGAGCAGCCGGGACGCGTCGTGCTGCTCACGGAATGCTCGATGGCCGACAACGTGGCGGTGGAAAATCCCGGCGTGGAGTTCATCCGCCCCTGCAACCTCTGCCCGCACATGAAGCGGATCTCGCTCGGCAATATCCGCGCGGCGCTGGAGACGATGCGCGAGGAGGTGACCATCCCGGCGGACGTCGCCGCCCGCGCCCGGCGCGCGGTCGAGCGTATGCTCGAGGTTGCGTGATGGACGCCACGACCGTCCGGGCGGAGACGGCGCTCGCCCCCCTGCCCCGCCTCATGGTCGAGCCGATCGTGCGCGCGGCGCTGCTCGAGGATCTCGGCCGCGCCGGCGACGTCACCACGGATGCCATCGTGCCCGCCTCGGCGCGGGCGAAAGTGGCCCTCGTCGCGCGCAAGCCCGGCGTGGTCGCGGGGCTCGACGCGGCGCTGCTCGCCTTCGAACTGATCGACCCCGCGATCGAGGCCCAGGTGCTGCGCGGCGACGGCGCGCGCGTCGGCCCCGGTGAGACGATCGCGACGCTCGCGGGCCCGGCGCGCGGCCTGCTCACGGCGGAGCGCACCGCGCTCAACCTGCTCTGCCACCTCTCGGGCATCGCGACGGCGACGGCGGCGATCGCGGATTCCATCCGCGGCACGCGCGCCCATGTCGTGTGCACGCGCAAGACGATGCCGGGAATGCGCGCGCTGCAGAAGCACGCGGTGCGCGCCGGCGGCGGCTCCAACCATCGTTTCGGCCTCGACGACGCGGTGCTGATCAAGGACAACCATGTCGCGATCGCCGGCTCGGTCGCGGAAGCCGTGCGCCGCGCCCGCGCCCATTCCGGGCACATGGTGAAGATCGAGCTGGAGGTGGACACGCTGGCGCAGCTGCGCGAGGCGATGGAGCTCGGCGTGGACGCGGTGCTGCTCGACAACATGGGCCCCGCGATGCTGGCCGAGGCGGTGGCGCTCGTCGCCGGGCGGGCGCTGACCGAGGCCTCGGGCGGGATCACGGCGGAGACCGCGCCGGCGATCGCGGCGGCGGGGGTCGACCTGCTCTCGGTCGGCGCGCTGACCCATAGCGTCAAGGCGCTCGATATCGGGCTCGATCACGTCGGCTAGGAAGACGGGGGCCAGGAATACCGGCCTGACCGGCTGGACCGCGGCCCCGGTGGCGCTATAGCCGCCGCATGGCCGATCCCACCGATTCGCAAGCGCCGGATCCGCATCCCCCCGTGGTGATGCCCCCCGTGGTGATGCCCCCCGTGGTATTGCAGGTGCTGC
>JAJYFW010000113.1 GCA_021785335.1 Pseudomonadota bacterium | reverse complement strand
CTCGCCC
This sequence comes from Pseudomonadota bacterium, assembly GCA_021785335.1. Next base: position 6,386 of record JAJYFW010000113.1, on the reverse strand, counting down.
ACCGCCGCCGCCGTGGCGCCGCCGATGCCGGAATCGACCTCGTCGAAGATCAGCGTCGGCACCGGCGAGGCGCCGGCCAGCACCACCTTCAGCGCCAGCATCAGCCGCGACAGCTCGCCACCGGAGGCAACGCGCGCGAGCGGTCCCGGCTCCTGCCCCGGATTGGTGGCGACGAGGAACCGCACCGATTCCGCTCCTTCCGCGCTCCACGATGTCTCGGGAAGCGGCACGATGTCGGTCACGAAGCGGGTGCGGTCGAGCTTCAGCGGCGGCAACTGGCGGGCAATCGCGCGGTCGAGCCTTGTTGCCGCCTCGCTCCGCGCGGCGGAGAGCGCGGCAAAGGCCTTCTGCCGCGCCACGGCCGCCGCCTGTAGCGCCCTGCTCCGTGCCTCGACCTCCGCCGCTCCGGAAAAGAGCGCCGCGAGCCGTCCCGCCAAGCTCGCGCGTAACGCAGCCAGCTCCGCGACCGCGACCCCATGCTTGCGCGCCAGGCCCCGCAGCGCGAACAGCCTCTCCTCCGTGCGTTCCAGCTGTCGCGGATCGGCCTCGCTGTCCTCGGCGAGTCTGGTGAGTAGCGTCTCCGCCTCGGCAAGCGCCTCCTCCGCGCGCGCCAGCGCCGCATGCGCGGGCTCGCTCGCCGCGTCCGTTCCCCCCGCTGGCGCCAGCCGTGCCAGCGCGCGCGAAGCCGCACGCAACGCGGCCGCGGGCCCCTGCGAGCGCCGGTCTCGCGGCGTCAGTTCCGCCAGCGCCGCGGCGATCGCCTCGGCCCGCCGCTCACCCTGCTGCAACCGCAGCCGCTCGGCCGCGAGCCGTTCCTCCTCGCCCTCCTCCGGCACAAGCGCGTCCATCTCCTCCACGGCATGCGTCAGGAAATCGCGGTCGCGCTCGGCGTTCGCCACGCGCTCCTCCGCCGCGGCCAGGGCCGCAGCGGCCTCGCGCCACTCTCCGTGTGCCGCACGCGCCGCCTCCAGCACCGCTTCCGGCGTCGCGTAGGCATCGAGCAGCGCGCGGTGCGAGCCCTCGTCGGCCAGCCCCATCTGCTCGTGCTGCCCCTGCACCTCAACCAGCAGCGCCGCGAGCCGCCGCAGCAGCGCCACGCCGACCGGCTCGTCGTTGACGAAGCCGCGGGAGCGCCCATCCGCGCCCAGTACCCGCCGCAACACGATCTCCTCCTCCCGCGCGATGCCATGCTCGGCGAGCAGCGCCCAGGCGGGGTGCTCCGGCTCCGGCGCGAAGCGCGCGGCGACCGAGGCCTGCGCGCATCCGGCGCGGATCAGCCCGCCCTCGGCGCGCGCTCCGAGCGCCAGGCCCAGGCTGTCGAGCAGGATGGATTTCCCGGCACCCGTTTCGCCGGTGAGCACGGTCAGCCCCGGGCCGAAGGCGAGGTCGAGCCGGTCGATCAGCACCACGTCGCGGATCGAGAGGGCGACCAGCATCGGCGGCCCTTACACCGAGTCAGAAGACCGCGTGCCAGAGCGCGCCGAAGAAGCCGGGCTCCGATTGCGGCTTGGGGAACTTCCCAGCGGCATCGGGAATCTGGCCGTCCGCGGCAAGCTGGCGATAGGCAGCGGCGTACCAGTAGCTGCCGGGATAGTTGGCGCCCAGCACGGCCGCGGTGCGCCGCGCCTCGCCCGGCAGCCCGAGGCGCAGGTAGATGTCCGTCAGCCTGGCCAGCGCCTCGGCGACGTGGTTGGTGGTCTGGTAGTCGTTGACCACGGTCTCGTAGCGCCCGATCGCCGCGGCGTAGAGGTGCTCGCGTTCATAGAACCGGCCGACCACCATCTCGTGCCCGGCGAGGTGGTCGCGGCAGAGCGCGATTTTCAGCTGGGCGTCGCGGGCATAGGCGGTGTTGGGGTAGCGGTTGATCACTTCCTGCAACGCGCCCATCGCCTCCTGGGTCGGCTTCTGGTCGCGCGTCACATCGTTGATCTGCTCGTAGTAGGAGAGTGCCCGCAGGTAATAGGCATAAGCCGTATCGCGGTTCGCGGGATGCAGCTGGATATAGCGGTTCAGCGTGCCGATCGCGTCCGTGAAGTCCTGCTGCAGGTACTCGGTGTAGCCCTGCATCAGCTGCGCCTGCACCGCCCAGGTCGAGTATGGATAGTTCTGCTCGACCTGGTCGAACTGGTCGAGCGCGGTCTTGTAGTCCTTGGCCTGCAGCGCATCGACGCCGTGGTTGTACAGCGTCTGCACCGGCACGGCGGTGACGTTGACGGGCTTCACGGCCTTGGGCGAGGAGGCGCAGGCGGCGAGGAGCAGCAGGGCGATGAGCGGGAACGCGCGATTCATGCCGCCCTTATAACAGGCGCTCGCCGGCTTGCGAGATGGGGTGGAGATCGTTTGACGATGTCGGGCCGGCGCGCCGCGCCGCCGTGTCCCGGGGCCTGTCAGACGGGAGCCGCGGCCAGCGGCAGCCGCGCCTCGGACCATGCGCCGAGCGGGCCGAAGCCGGCGCCCTCGCCGTCCTCCACCGGCACCGCGCGCCAGTTGGCGGCGTCGGCGAACAGCGCCCGCAGCAGGCGGTTGTTGAGTGCGTGGCCGCTGCGATGGCCCTTGAAGCGCCCGCGCAGCGGCGCGCCGGCCAAGGCCAGGTCGCCCACCGCGTCGAGCAGCTTGTGGCGCACGAACTCGTCGGGCGCCCGCAGGCCGGATGGGTTGAGTACCTGCGCCCCGTCCACCACGACAGCGTTGTCCAGGCTGCCGCCCAGCGCAAGGCCCGCGCGGCGCAGCGCCTCTATCTCCGAAAGCAGGGTGAAGGTGCGCGCCCGCGCCAGCTCCGCGCGGAAGCTCACGGAGGAGAAGCGCAGCGACAGCGCCTGGCGCCCGATCGCGCTCGCCGGGAAATCGATCGACAGCACCATGTCGAACGCCGCGTCGCGGTTGGGCGTGAGTTCGGCGAACCCGTCGCCCTCGGCCACGCGCACCGCGCGCAGCACCTCGATCGCGTAGGGCGCGGCATAGCCCGCCGCGGGCCCCTCCGCCGGCGCCAGCCCGGCGCAGTCCAGCAGGAACAGGAAATTCGCCGCCGAGCCGTCCAGCACCGGGGTTTCCGGCCCATCGACCTCGATGATCGCGTCATGCACTCCGGCGCCGGCGAGCGCCGCCATCACGTGCTCGACCGTGGCGATGCGGGCGCCGGTGCCATCCGCGTGTTCCGAAAGCACGGTGCAAAGCCTGGTGTCGGCCACATGGTCGAAGCGCGCCGGAATATCGGTGTCGAGATCCGTGCGGCGGAACACGATGCCGGTGCCGGCGAGCGCCGGAACCAGGCGCAGCGAGACGCGCGTGCCCGAATGCAGCCCGATGCCGACGCAGCCGATCGGTGCCTTCAGCGTGCGCCTCGGGGTGGCGAGCAGCGCGGGGAAGGGGGGCAGGCCGTCCATCGTGGTGGCTTAGGAACTTTCCGTTTACGGGTGCGGCGGGGAAGGCGTGGCAGGCTTCAGGCGAGAGGCGCTCGGGCGGTTGCAGACAGCGGGCACAACTCACCCGCCCACAACCTAGGCACGATTTCCGCCTCTGACCAGTCAAGGTTTATTTCGGAATATTGCATTCTAATCCATTGATCGTAATGAATTTTCCTGTTCACAACCGTGGCCGAATTAGGGCGGGCGCGAAAGGGTCGGAAAACCCTGTCGCGCCCGCCTGAAATCCCCGCCCGCGGTAACGGGCGGGCCGCGTCGGCTCAGTTTCCGCGGCGCAGGAACGCCGGATACTCGATGCCGAGTTCCTCGCCCTCGGCCGGTCGGACCTGGGCGCGGGCTCGCGGCGGCTCCGCGGCCGGCGGCGGCTCGCGGCGGGCCGCTCCTCCGGGGTGCTCGCCGCGCAGCACGCCGGTGACGATGCCGAACAGGCTCTTGCGCGTCGGCGCCGCCGCGGGGGCGGGCGGTTCCGACGGCGCGGCAGAAGCTGCGTCGGGCGATGCCGCGAACAGCCCGCCGGCGCGCGGCGCCATCCTCGGCGCGCGGGCGGAAACCGGTTTCACCGGCTGCTGGAGATGCGCGGGGATCCCAGGTCCGGGCGGCGGCGTCTCGTCGATCACCGGGATGGTGTTGTCGACCGGCGGTTCCGTCTCCTCGGCCTGCAACTCCTCCGGCCGCGCCTGCTCATGGCGCAGTGGCGTCGCGGCGAAGCTGGTGGGCGAAAGCGCGTGCGACACCGGCGCCTGCGCCGCCGGCATGGCCCGGGCCGGCGCGCGCGTCGGCAGCGGGCGGACGGCGCCCGCGGTCGGTGTCGGGATTGCGAACACGCGCCCGGCCGGGCTTGTCCCTTGCTGGTGCAGCGCCGTGGGCTGGGCGTTGGCCGGCGGCGTGGCGGGAGCGGCAGTGGAAGCCGCGCCCTGCGACATGCCGACCGCAGCGGCGGGAGCGGCGCCACCGCCGACGGCCACAAGCCGTGGGGCAACCTGGCCGCGCTCAGCGGATTCGATGCCGGTCGCGACGATGGAGACGCGCAGCTTGCCCTCGAGCGCCGGGTCGATCGCGGTGCCGAAGATGATCTCGGCCTCGTCGTCCACTTCCTGGCGCACGCGGTTGGCCGCCTCGTCCACCTCGTGCAGCGTCATGTCCTCGCCGCCGGTGATGTTGATCAGCAGCGCCCGCGCGCCCGCCATCGTGTTGCCCTCGATCAGCGGGTTGTTGATCGCGGCCTCCGCGGCGCGGCGTGCGCGGTCCTCGCCGTCGGCCTCGCCGGTGCCCATCATGGCGTTGCCCATCTCCGCCATCACCGTCTTGATGTCGGCGAAGTCGAGGTTGATGAGCCCGGGCAGCACCATCAGGTCGGTAACGCCGCGAACCGCCATGTAGAGGACGTTGTCCGCCATCTTGAACGCCTCGCGCCAGCCGGTCTTCTCGTTGGCCAGGCGGAACAGGTTCTGGTTCGGGATGACGATGAGCGTGTCGACGTAGCTCTGCAGTTCGCGGATGCCGGCATCGGCCGCGCGCGCCCGCTTGCTGCCCTCGAATGCGAAGGGCCGCGTGACCACGCCGACCGTGAGGATGCCGCGCTCGCGGGCCAGCCGCGCGATGACCGGCGCCGCCCCCGTGCCGGTACCGCCGCCCATGCCGGCGGTGACAAAGGCCATGTGCGCGCCCTCGAGATACCGCTCGATCTCGCCGATCGCCTCCTCCGCCGCGCCGCGACCGATTTCCGGCTTCGCCCCCGCGCCGAGCCCCTGGGTCAGCGACGGGCCGAGCTGGATGCGTGTGTCGGCGCGGCTGTTGATCAGCTGCTGCGCGTCGGTGTTGGCGACGATGAAGTCGACGCCCTGCAGCTGCAGCGCGATCATGTTGTCGACGGCATTGGTGCCGCCGCCGCCTACCCCGACGACGATGATGCGCGGGGTGAAGTCCTGGTGATGGGTCTGCGGGATGGTGAGGTTCAGGGTCATGGCGGTGGCGGCTCCCGGACGCTTGGTCGGATCTCAGAGACGGGTTCGGATGAAGTCGGCGAGTCGGGCAATGAGCCCGCGTGGCGCATCGGCATCGAAGTCGATATCGGCGAGCCGCCTGCCTTCGCCCGCGGCCCACGCGAACAGGCCGGTGGCGGTGGCGAAGCCCGGCCCGCCGGCGCGCTCGGGCATGCCGTGCAGGCGGGCGGGCCGCGCGAGCCGCACCTGGCGGCCGAGCAGCCGTGCCGCCGTCTCGCGGATGCCGGGCAGCTGGCTCGCGCCGCCCGTCAGCACCACCGTCTGCCCGGCGACGCGGCCGAGGCCGGAGGCGGCGATGCGGTCGCGCATGAGCTCGAAGGTTTCCTCGATGCGCGGGCGGATGATGTCCACGATCATGCTGCGAGGCACCTGCGCGATATGCCCCTCGTCCTCGCCCACGAGCTGCACCGGCACGACCTCGCGCTCGTCGTCGGGGCTTGCGCTCGCGCTGCCGTAGAGCACCTTGAGTCGTTCCGCGTTGGTGACGGAGGTGGAGAGCCCGCGCGCGAGGTCGTTGGTCACGTGCACGCCACCCACCGGCAGTTGCGCCGTGTGCAGGAGATGTCCCTCGGCGAACACGGCCATTCCCGTGGTGCCGCCGCCCATGTCGAGCAACGTGACTCCCAATTGCCGCTCGTCTTCAACAAGCGTTGCCATCCCCGCGGCCAGCGGCGCCGAGACCAGGGAGGCAATCTCCAGATCGCAACGCGCCAGCGTCGCATCCAGCGTGCGCAGAGCCGTCGTGACCGCGTCAACAACATGCAGCCGCGCGCCGAGCGTTTCGCAGAACAGGCCGCGCGGATCGTCCGACCCTTCGGCGGCGTCGGTGGCGAAGCCGAGTGGCAGCGCGTGGATGATGCTGCGCCCGGGCGACTCGGCGCGGTTGCGCCCCTCCGCCACCACCTGGCGGATATCCGATTCGTTGACCGCGCGCCCGCCCACCGGCCACTGCACGTTGAAC
>JAJYFW010000112.1 GCA_021785335.1 Pseudomonadota bacterium | reverse complement strand
TCGACGTGATGATCACCACCGGGCGGTGCTTCGCCAGCACCGTCTTGCGGGTCTCATAGACGAAGAACTGCATCCGATCGAGTTCCAGCAGCAGGTCGTTGGGAAACTCGATATCGGCCTTGTCGATCTCGTCGATCAGCACCACCACCGGGGCGTCGGCCTCGAACGCGTCCCACAGCTTGCCGCGGACGATATAATTGGCGATGTCATGCACCCGCGGATCGCCGAGCTGGCCGTCGCGCAGGCGGGAGACGGCGTCGTATTCGTAGAGCCCCTGCTGCGCCTTGGTGGTCGATTTGATGTGCCACTCGATCAGCGGCAGCCCGAGCGCGGCGGCCACCTCGTGCGCCAGCATGGTCTTGCCGGTGCCGGGCTCGCCCTTGACCAGCAGAGGGCGCTGCAAGGTCACGGCGGCGTTGACCGCCACTTCCAGGTCGCGGGAAGCGATATAGGTCTCGGTGCTGGTGAAGGCGGCCACGTCTGGGTCTCCGATCGTTGCGGCGGTCAAGGTGCCGCCATTCTCCCCGGGCCCGGCCCCCGGCGGCAAGAGCGGGCGATCCCGGCCCCCGACAGGCGCGCCGGAGGCCAAGCAGGCGGGCGGCGCCGGAGCCGATCCGCAGCACCGGGATCGCGCCCACCGCGGCGGTCGCGATCCGTCCGGTCCGCTGCCCGCGGGCGCCGGCAACCAGTTATTCACCCGAATGCGGGAAACCGCTTCCTCCGGCGCGCCGATCCGTGATCTGCTCGCGCACCCTGCCCGCCGGAGGCAGGGGCGGGAGGATCGCATGATCGCCACCGCCATCGTCTTCGCCCTGCTGGCCGCGGGCCTCGCCGCGCTTTATGTCCACGACCGAAGGCAAACCCAGCACAGCATCCTGCGCAACTTCCCGGTGCTCGGCCGCGTCCGCTACTTCGCCGAGACCTGGGGCGAATACATGCGGCAGTATCACTACCTGCCGGACTGGGCGGAACGGCCGTTCAACCGGCTGGAACGGTCGTGGGTCTATCGCTCGGCCAAGGGCGTCTCCAACCTGGTGAGCTTCGGCAGCGAGAACGTGCCCGCTTTCGTGTTCCGCAACGCCCCGTTCCCGGTGCTGGAGGAGGAGCAGCGCCCGTTCCCCGGCACCACGATCGGCATCGCCGCCGGCCCCGGCGCCTGCCGGGAACCCTATCTGGCCCGCAGCTTCTTCAACATCAGCGGCATGAGCTACGGCGCGCTGTCGCACGCCGCCGTCTCTGCCCTGTCGCGCGGCGCCGCGCGGGCGGGCATCTGGATGGCGACCGGCGAAGGCGGCCTGGCGCCCTACCACCTGGAGGGCGGGTGCGACGTGGTGATGCAGTTGGGCACGGCGAAATACGGTGCGCGCAACCCCGACGGCACCCTGTCGGAAGCGCGAATCCGGGAGATCGCGGCCTGCCCGCACGTGAAGATGTTCGAAGTGAAACTCGCCCAGGGCGCCAAGCCCGGCAAGGGCGGCATCCTGCCGGGTGCCAAAGTGACCGCCGAAATCGCCGCCATCCGCGGCATCCCCGCCGGACAGGACAGCATCAGCCCGAACCGCCACCGCGATATCGGGAACGTGCGCGAACTCGGCGCGTTCGTTGCGCGGATCCGCGGCCTGGGCGGCAAGCTGGTCGGGGTGAAATTCGTCGTCGGCGATCCCGCGTTCCTCGACGCATGGTTCGCCGATTGCCTCGCCCATCCGGAGGGATGCCCCGACTACCTGCATGTGGATGGCGGCGAGGGCGGCACCGGCGCGGCACCGGCGCCGCTGATCGATTACGTCGGCCTGCCGATCACCGCAGCGCTGCCGCTGGTGGCAGAGGCGCGCGACCGCCACGGACTGTCCGAACGAATCCGCATCGTTGCCGCCGGCAAGCTGATCACGCCGGACAAGGTGGCCTGGGCGCTCTGCATGGGGGCGGATTTCGTCGCCAGCGCGCGCGGCTTCATGTTCAGCCTGGGCTGCATCCAGGCGATGAAATGCGGCTCCGGCCGGTGCCCGACCGGAGTGACCGCGGCGGACCCGCGGCTGATCGCGGGACTCGATCCGGCGGACAAGGCGGTGCGGGTCGCCCGCTACGCCATGCGGGTGCGGGAGGAAGTGGACATCATCGCCCACGCCTGCGGCCTGGCCGATCCGACGCAGTTCCGCCCGCGGCATGTCACCGCGATCGAACGCGGGGTGGGCGGCTTCCGCGCCGCGCAAGGGGCGGGGGATTGACGGACCGAAAGCGCCGCCCCTTGGCCTTGCTTCTCGCGCCCCCCTACCCCAGCGCCACCGCCGCGCCGAGAGCGGCGGCGTCCTTCACCGCCAGCGTCGCGGCCAGGGTCCGCGTGCCGTCGCGGCCGGAGATCACGGGGGCCTCCGTGCCGCGGATCACGGCAGCGAAATGGCGCAGTTGCTCGGCGTACGGATCGATGGCGTCCACCGTCAGCCGTTCCGCCGCGATCGGCTGGTCCCAGCCGCGCGCGCCGGGGTAGCGCCAGAGGGCGAGCTCCGGCAGCGTCAGGCTGGCCTCCGTGCCGCACAGCAGATGGGTGCGCGCCGGCGGGCAGAAGAAAGCCGGGTTCTCGCCCGAAGCCAGGTCCCAGCTGAACGGCGAGGCGGCCGTGTCCGACAGCAGCACGGTGCCGACCGCGCCGGAGGCGAAGTGCAGCACCACCCCTGCGGTATCCTCGACCGCGAAGCCGCGCGTCGCCGCCGAGGTCACCGCCTGCAGGCTGGCGATCTCGCCCAGCAGGAAGCGCAGCAGGTCGATCTCGTGGATCAGGTTGATCAGCACCGGCCCGCCACCCTTCTCCCGCCGCCAGGCGGCGTCGAAATAGGCATCCGGCTTCAAGAGCGTCGCCGTCACGTTGGCACCGACCATGCGGCCCAGCGTGCCGTCGGCGATCGCGGCGCGGGCGCGGCGGATGATCGGGTTGTAGCGGCGGTGGTGGCCGACCAGCAGCGGCAGGCCCGCGCGCTCGGCGGCCTCGCACAGGCGCGTGGCTTCGGGCACCGTGTCGGCGATCGGCTTTTCCACCAGCACGGCGGCGCCGGCGGCGAGACAGTCGAGCGCCACCGCCACATGGAGCGCGTTCGGCGTGGCGACGATCGCCGCTTCCGGGCGGACGCGCGCCAGCATCTCGTGGTGATCGGCGAACCAGGGGACGGCGAACTCCTCGGCCAGTCCCCGGGTCGCCGGATTGGGGTCGGCGATGGCAACGATCGCCGCGCCGGCCGCGCCGGCGGCGCCCTTCAGATGCGCCCGCCCGATGAAGCCGGCACCGATCAGGCCGATGGAAAGCGGCACCATGTCGTTTCCTCCTTACGCGCCGGCGGCCCGCGGGCCGCCGGGGTTCATGCCAGGCTGGCGCGCAGGTCGCGCAGATGCGCCAGGCTCTCGGCCATCGCCGCGTCGAGGTCGGGCCAGGCCGGGTGCAGGTAATCGATCTCCAGCGCCAGCAGGCCGTCGAAGCCGGCCGCGCGCAAGCGGGCCAGCACCGCCGGCAGGTCGATCAGGCCCTTGCCGAGCGGCACGCTGGGCCAGAAGGCGAAGTCGCGCGGGCTGCCGCGATGGGCCGCCACGTCCTTCACATGCGTCGCCCGCACGAAGGGGGCCAGCGCGTCGGTCACCGCGAGCGGATCTTCGAGCATGCGCAGGGTATTGCCGGTATCGAGGCAGACGCCGAGCGCCGGATGATCGAGCGTGGTCAGCAGGTCCCGGAGTTCGGCCGCCGTCAGGTCGATATGGTTCTCGATCGCCAGCACCACGCCTTCCCGCGCGGCGTGATCCGCGGCACGGGCCAGCAGCGGCAGCAGCAGCGCGCGGTGCTCGGTCCAGGGCAGGGTGCGGGTGCGCCGCCCGCCGGCGCAGATGCGCATCACCCGCGCCCCCAGCGCGCGCGCCACATCGACGTGATGGCGAAGATCGTCGAGCGCCTCGGGCCGCGTGCCGGAGCCGAGCCCGTTCGGGTGGCCCCAGGCCCAGACGCGGTCCAGTCCGGCCACGTCCAGCGCGCCGCGCAGCGCGGTCAGCGTGCCCGGTGCGGTATCTTCCAGCATGAAGGATTCGAGCGAGACGCCCTCCGCGCCGAGCGCGGCGGCACGGGCGATCGCCTCCGGCAAGTCCATCCGCCGCCCGGGATCGGTCTCGATTCCCGCATAGACCTCGCCGAAGAAGCGATGCCAGCAGTAGGAATCGATCCCGATCCGCATGGCGCGGGGATCAGCGCGAGTAGAACTCCACCACCAGGTTCGGTTCCATCTGCACCGGATACGGCACGTCCGACAGTTTCGGCGCGCGGGCGAAGCGGCCCTTCATCGCGCGATGGTCCACTTCCAGGTATTCCGGCACGTCGCGTTCCGAGCTCTGCGCCGCGTCCAGCACCATGGCGAGCTGCTTCGAGCGTTCCTTGACCTCGATCACGTCGTTGTCGCGCACGATGAAGGAGGAGATGTTCACCCGCCGCCCGTTCACCAGCACATGGCCGTGGGAGACGAACTGCCGGGCGGCGAACGGGGTGATGGCGAATTTCATGCGGTAGACCACCGCGTCCAGCCGGCGCTCCAGCAGCTCGATCAGGTTCTCCGAGGTGTCGCCCTTGCGGCGGACCGCTTCCTCGTAATACTTGCGGAACTGCTTCTCGCCGATGTTGCCGTAGTACCCCTTCAGCTTCTGCTTCGCCATCAGCTGCGTGCCGAAGTCGGTCGGCTTCTTGCGGCGCTGGCCGTGCTGGCCGGGGCCGTAATCGCGCTTGTTGACGGGGGACTTCGACCGGCCCCAGAGGTTCACCCCCAGGCGGCGGTTGATCTTGAACTTGCTTTCGGCGCGTTTGGTCATGGGCGTATCGCCCTTTCGTCGTCTGTTGTTGCACCGGTAGGCCGCGCTGAAGATGCGCGGCGGGCGCGGACCCCGAAGGTCCGTCCACGTTCCCGGCAGGGGAAGGCGGGCTTCTAGGAGCCGGCCCGGGGGTTGTCAAACCCACCGGGGGCGGCGCCCGAAGCCATGGCCGGACCGGGGGAGACCCGGTCCGGCCGCGGGGCGTCAGTTCCGCGCCTTGTCCACCAGCGCGTTCTTGGCGATCCAGGGCATCATGGCGCGCAGCTTCTCGCCGATCTGCTCGACCGGGTGGCCCGCCATCTTCGCGCGCATGGCCTTGAAGCTGGTCTGGTTGACCTTGTTCTCCAGCATCCAGTCGCGGGCGAAGCGGCCGGACTGGATATCGGCCAGCACCCGCTTCATCTCCGCCTTGGTTTCGGCATTCACGATCCGCGGGCCGGAGACGTATTCGCCGTATTCGGCGGTGTTGCTGATCGAGTAGTTCATGTTGGCGATGCCGCCTTCATAGATCAGATCGACGATCAGCTTCACCTCGTGCAGGCACTCGAAATAGGCCATCTCGGGGGCGTAGCCGGCTTCCACCAGGGTCTCGAAGCCGCCCTTGATGAGCTCGACCAGGCCGCCGCACAGCACCACCTGCTCGCCGAACAGGTCGGTCTCGCATTCTTCCTTGAAGGTGGTCTCGATGATGCCGGCCCGCCCGCCGCCGATCGCCGAGGCATAGGACAGCGCGATCTCCAGCGCGTTGCCGGACGGGTTCTGCGCCACCGCGACCAGGCAGGGCACGCCGCCGCCGCGCTGGTATTCGCTGCGCACGGTGTGGCCGGGGCCCTTCGGGGCGATCATGAACACGTCGATATCGGCGCGCGGGTCGAGCAGGTTGAAATGCACGTTGAGCCCGTGGGCGAAGGCCAGCGCCGCACCCGGCTTCATGTTCGGGCCGAGCTTCTCGCGATAGAGGTCGCCCTGGCCCTCGTCGGGGGTGAGCACCATCACCACGTCCGCCCACTTGGCCGCGTCGGCCGGATCGAGCACGCGCAGGCCGGCGGCTTCGGCCTTGGCGACGCCGGCAGAGCCGGGACGCAGCCCGACGACGACGTCCTTCGCGCCGGAGTCCTTGAGGTTGTTGGCGTGGGCGTGGCCCTGGCTGCCATAACCGATCACGGCGACCTTCTTGGCCTTGATCAGGTTGACGTCGGCATCGCGATCGTAATAGACGCGCATCGAAACGACTCTCCTATGGGTTCGCGGATCGGATTCAGATGGTGCGGGTGCCGCGCGCGATGGCGGCGACTCCGGTGCGCGAGACCTCGGCCAAGCCGAGCGGGCGCATCAGGTCGAAAAACGCGTCGAGCTTGTCCGGATTGCCCGTCATCTCGAAGACGAAGCTCTCGGTGGTGGCATCGACGACGCGGGCGCGGAACGCATCGGCGAGTCGAAGCGCCTCGGCCCGCTTCTCGGCAGCGCAGATCACCTTGATCAGCGCCATCTCGCGGGCGAGATGCGGGCCTTCCTCGGTCAGGTCGGCGATGCGGTGCACCGGCACCAGGCGATCGAGCTGCGCC